>JALYNB010000196.1 GCA_030773395.1 Actinomycetota bacterium | reverse complement strand
CGTCCCGACGGCCGGCGTCCGCCGTGTCCGGGCCCCTCTGCACCCGAGGGGGCCGGCCGGGCTCAGGAGACGAAGCGCAGCGTCAGCGGGTAGCGGTGCCACGCGCCCCGCCGGACCCGCAGCGCGGCGCGGACCGCCAGCACCGCCGCCCCCGCCAGCACGACGGGGAGCAGGAAGGCCCCGACGAGGAACGTCGACGCCACGGAGCAGACGAAGACGGCCAGCAGCACGGTCGTGTGGAAGTTCAGCGCCTCGACCGCCTGGTGGCAGACGTACGGCGAGCGGTGGCCCCGGAACAGCACGATCGCGAGGGGGAACGCGATCCCCAGCGCGAAGATGCTGAGGTGGGCCGACACCGCCCAGGCGAGGTCGTCGCGCGACCCGTGCCCGGGGGCGGCCTCGTCGTGCCAGGGCCACTCCCCCGGTTCGAGCCCGGGCAGGGGCTCGTCGGGGTCGGCCGGGGGTGTCGGCGCGTCGTCGCCCATGCTGCCCTCCAGGGGCCGGTCACCGCGCGGTAACCGCGAGGCCGACAGAGTAGGTCCAGCGGACCCCTGCCCACAGCGCGGGTCCGCCGCGGCCGCCGCGACGCCGCCATGCGTGCCCGCCGGGCCGGCACCTGCCCGCGGTTGCCCGGCGCTCCCAGCCCTGATTCGGGGTGCAACCGGACCGGCGGGAGCCGCCCCGGCACCCGGGCCCCAGCACCGCGATAACCAGCGGACCGTGGGACCCAGCGGCACCGGGGCGGACCCCCGACCCGACCCCCAGTCCACCCAGCCCCGCGGCCTGCGGTCCCAGCCCGCCGACTCAGTCCGACTGCGTAGGACGCGAGCCCAGGTCCTCGACGAGTCCCGGGATCACGGCCGGCTCCGTCCGCGCAACGTAGTGCCCGGCGAGGACGAAGTAGGCGGCCGTGCGGGCCCAGTGGGGGGGCATGGCGGGCAGCTTGCGCCTGGCCTGCCAGAGCGCGGCGGCGATTCGCCGGTCGGTGCTCTCGGGTTCAGGGTCCAGCGTGCGCTCGACCATCCCCAGGCCTACTCCCACCCGGGCTGCGACGGAGAAGACCTTGCGCAGGTAGGGCTCGTCCTCGGAGTCGGCGCCGGTGTCCAGGTGCGGCAGCACGGCGGCGACCAGCTCCTCGGCGAGGGCGTGCGCCTCGGACTCGTAGGCGTGCCGCGTCGCGAGCTCGTAGAAGGTGTTGGCCTCGAAGGACGGGCGGCCGACCACGTTCTCGTCCGGCCAGCCGGCCCCGTCGAGCCGTGGCACGACCAGCGGGACGTGGCTCGGGCGGCGAGCGAAGAGACCCATCCCCGCATCCTCGCCGACGCCGCCCGAGCCGGCGCCCCCGTCAGTGCCCCGTGTCGTAGAGCCCGTGGTACCAGCCGTGCAACGCGTCCTGGAAGCGCACGGAGCGGTCGCCCGGGTCGAAGTCGGGCGCCTCGCGGATGGCGTCCCGTGTGAGGTCGACGGTGACGGTCCGGCCAGCCGGGTCGACCCGCGACCGCTGTACGCCGGCAGCAGCACCCTCCGCCGGCCCAGCCAGTCACCCGCCTCCACCACGAGGTAGTCGACGCGGACGTCGTTGCTCGCGTGGTGCACCCTGTCCACGCGCCGTGCCTGCCCAGGACCTCGAAGCCGCTGAGGTCGACCCCCTTCGTCGCGAAGGTCATCGACTTCCGGAACTGCCAGAGGCCCGTCGTAGTCGTCGCCACGGTCTGCTCCCCTCTGCGGACGGAGGGCACGCGACCGACGGCGGGCTCGCGGCTGCGAGCGTTCCCCGCGGCGCGGGTGCCCTCACGCGCGTCGCACTCAGCCGCCGTACAGCTGGGCGTCGAGCCGGGCCTGGTAGGTCTCCTGCGACGCGGCGAGCGCCTCCCCGAGCGTGCAGATGCCCTGCTGCTTGAGCAGGGCGAGCAGCCGGACGAACACCTCCCCGGTGACGAGGGCGTCGCCGAGGGCCGTGTGCCGGCCGGTGACGTCGACGCCGAGCCGGGCCGCGATCGCCTCGAGCGAGTGGGACTCGTGGTCGGGGTGGACGGCGGCGTCGAGCAGCAGGGTGTCGAGGACGGGCTGTCCCAGGTGCACCCCGGTCCGCTCCTCCCGCGCCCGCAGGAAGCTCATGTCGAACCCGACGTTGTGGCCGACGAGCACGGTGTCCTCCGCGAACCGGGCGAACAACGGCAGCACCTCCTCGAGCGGCGGCTCGCCCTGCACCAGCTCGGTCGTGATCCCGTGGACCGCGGACGACGCGGCCGGCACCGACCGCTGCGGGTCGACCAGCCGCTCGAACACCTCGTTGCGCAGGAGCCGGCCGTTGACGACGCGGACGGCCCCGATCGAGACGATCTCGTCGCCCTGGTCCGGGTGGAAGCCCGTGGTCTCGGTGTCGAAGACCGTGTACGCGAGGTCCGCGAGCTTGCGGTCGTGCCACGCCTCGGACTGTTGCGCCACGTCGAACAGGTCGAAGTCGTAGAACTCGGGGCGGCTGTCGAGGTCGACGTGCCCCTGCACGCTCGCCGGCTCCGCGGCCTCCGTGACCGGGAGCAGCAGCCGCAGGTAGGCCCAGCCGTCGGGCGCGCTGCCGGACCAGACGTCGGCGTCGTGCCGATCGACGACGTCGCGCACGCTCGCCGCGGCGCGACCCGGCAGTGGCTCCTCGAACCACACCTTGAGGGCCTCGCCGTCCGGGGGGTCGCCCCGCCACCGCGCGTCGAGCTTCGCGTGGCGGCCGCCCGGCGCCAGGCTGAGGGTCAGCGCGGTCACGCCGCACTCCTGCCGCAGCCGGGCAGCGAGGTGCCCCAGGGCGGACACGACCGCGTGGCTGTCCACGCGCAGCCACAGGTCGCCTGCGGAGGGCCGGGTGGTGGAGACCGAGAGGCCGCACTCCCGCTCCAGCTCCTGCGCCACCATCGTGACGAGGTCGTCGCCCCGGATGTCGGAGAGCAGGCCGTCGCCCCCGAGGGTGCCGGCCTCGGCGACCCAGCCCTCGACCTGCTCGCCGAGCCGCTGCGACTCCTCGAGGACTATCTCGACGAACTGCTTGCGCTCGTCGGGCTCCATGTCCGGGTAGTCGAGGACGGCCTCCACCGCCGCCCGGATGCTCGCGAGCGAAGCCCGGGTGCTCTCGGTCACCCCGCGCAGCAGGGCATCCCGCCGCCGGCTCGCACCCAGCTGGTCGGTCATGTCCTCGAGCACGAGGACGAAGCCCGTCTCCTGCTGCGCGCTGCGCACCGGCGCGAGACTCACCTGCAGGACCTGCCCGTCCCGCAGCGCCGTGGACGTGTACGCCGGAGCGTCTCCCGAACCGATGCGCTCGAGCGCGTGCGCCACGAGGGCGCGGTCGACGATCCCGAACACCGACCGGCCGAGCCCGAGCGCCGGGTCGTCGCCGAGCAGCGCCCGGGCCGCAGAGTTGTAGAGCAGAACCCGCCCGCCGGCGCTGCAGACGAGCACGGCGACCGTGAGGTCGGCCATGAGTGCGGCCAGGCGGTTGCGCTCCTGCTCCACGTCCGCGCGGGCCGCCGCCACCTCGCGGGCGACTTCACACTCGGCCTCGCGCCGCCGCCGCGCCAGCTCGTCGACCGCCCCCGCGAGCTGGCGCAGCTCCGCGGGCCCGGACTCCTCGACGCGGTGGTCGGGGTTCGCGCCGAGCAGCAGGCGCACGTCCGCCGTCAGGCGGCGGGCGGTCGTCGGGTAGCCGCCGACCAGCCGGGTCAGCAGGGCGGCGAGGCCGGCCAGCCCCAGCAC
>JALYNB010000195.1 GCA_030773395.1 Actinomycetota bacterium | reverse complement strand
GGCCCGAGGGGGCGTCCAGCGCGGGCAGGGCCGGCGTACGGCGACCACGCGGTGTCACGACCACGACCCGCCCACGGGCGCCGCCGGCCTCCACCTCCACGGCGCTCACCCCGGGCCAGCGGCGGCGCAGCACGCCGACCTCCTCGACCGCCGGCGCGGCGATGGGACAGTGGTCCAGCGCGTACACCTCGTCGGACCGGTGCTGGTGCAGACCCGCGACGCCATCCGGCCGGACGGCGAAGCCCATCCGCGTGCGCCAGTCGAGCCCCTCCCGCTCGCCGGTCGGCCCGGGCAGCGCCTCGACCTCCACCGGGACGTCGAGCCCGGCGAGCCGGGACAGCTGCTCGCGGACGACCGCTGCCTTCAGCGCGCGCTGCGCGGGCACGGCGACGTGCTGGAAGTCGCAACCCCCGCACTTCCCGGGCCCGGACTGCTCGCAGGGTCGTTCCACCCGGTCGGGCGAGGCGCGCAGCACCTCCACCGCGTCGGCGCGGACGAACGACCCGCCCCCGTCCTCGGTGACCCGCACCCGCACCCGCTCGCCGGGCAGCGTGTGGCGGACGAAGACGACGCGCCCCTCGTGCCGCGCGACGCAGGAGCCGCCGTGGGCGACGGGGCCGACCTCGAGCTCCAGCTCGGCGCCGAGCAGCGGCCCGGGCTCCCGGTGCCGTCGGCCCGGCCGGATCACAGCGTGGTCCGGTCGCGGCGGCGCCCGGCGACCGCGCGGTCCTGAAGCGGCGGCGCGGGCTGGGCGGTGAGCAGGTCCGCCGCGTTCTGGACGGAGGCGCGCTCGCTCTCGCCCCGGCGCACGTCCCCCGGGCTCGGCCGCTCCGGCCTCGCCTTCGCGCGCACGGACGACCTCAGCTGGTAGGGCACGCTCGTGATCATCACGCCGGGCAGCAGCCGGAGCCTGGTCTTGAGCCGCAGGGCGCTCTGGTTGTGGAGCAGCTGCTCCCACCAGTGGCCGACGACGTACTCCGGCACCAGCACGGTCACGACGTCGCGCGGGCTCTGCCGTCGGATGCGCGACACGTAGTCGAGCACCGGCCGGGTGATCTCGCGGTACGGCGAGTCGAGCACCACCAGGTCGACCGGGATCTCGAGCCGCTCCCACTCCTCCTGCAGGGCCCGGGTGTCGGCGCCCTCGACGTCGACCGTCAGGGCGACGAGCGTGTCGGGCCGCATGGCCCGGGCGAAGGCGACGGCGCGCAGCGTCGGCGCGTGCACCTTCGACACGAGCACGACGACGTGGTTGCGGCTCGGCAGCGTGATCGGCTCGTCGTGCGGGGCGAGCTCGTCGCCGACCGAGTGGTAGTGGCGGGAGATCGCCTTCATCAGCAGGAAGAGCACCGGCATCGTCACGATCACGAGCCAGGCCCCGCGGGTGAACTTCGTCAGCACCGCCATGACGAGGACCACCCCCGTGAGCGCGGCGCCGGTCGCGTTGATGACCCGGCTGCGGCGCGCGTCGCGCGCCTGCTCGGCGGTGAGCGTCCCGGAGGCGAGCAGCGTCGTCCAGTGCCGCACCATCCCGCTCTGGCCGATGGTGAACGCCGTGAACACGCCGATGACGTAGAGGTTGATGAGTCGGCTGACGTTGGCGTCGAAGGCGTAGATGAGCAGCCCCGCCGACCCCGCGAGCACGAGGATGCCGTTGGAGTAGACCAGGCGGTCGCCGCGGGTGTGCAGCTGGCGGGGCAGGAGCCGGTCCTGGGCCAGGATCGAGCCCAGGAGGGGGAAGCCGTTGTAGGCCGTGTTCGCGGCGAGGATGAGGATCCCCGCCGCCATGGCCTGGACGTAGAAGAAGCCGATCGACGCCTCACCGAACACGGCCGCGCTGAGCTGCCCGATGACGGTGCGCTGCACCTCGCCCGCGGGGAAGCCTGCCAGCTGCTCGCCCGGGTCCTCGACGTAGTGGACGTCAGCGATGACGGCCAGCGCCGTGATGCCCGAGAACATCGTCATGGCGATCCCGCCCATCAGGGCCAGGGTCGTCGCCGCGTTCCGGCTCTTCGGCTTCTGGAACGCGGGCACGCCGTTGGCGATCGCCTCCACGCCGGTAAGCGCCGTGCACCCCACGCTGAACGCGCGGAGCACGAAGAACACGAGCATCAGCCCGGCGAGCTCCTGCTGGTGCGGCTCGATGCGGTAGGCGGCGCTCTCGGCGACCGGTGGGTCCCCGACCGCCCAGCGGACCAGCCCCGTCACGATCATGAGCAGGACGCCGGCCACGAACCCGTACGTGGGGACCGCGAAGACCCGCCCGGACTCCTTGACGCCCCGCAGGTTCAGCGCTGTCAGCAGCGCGACGAAGCCGAGCGCCATGGCCACCCGGAGGTCGGCCGTCTCGGGGAACGCGGCGATGATGTTGTCGACGCCGGCACTCACGGACACCGCGACGGTGAGGACGTAGTCGATCAGCAGCGCGCTCGCGACCACGATCCCCGCGGTCCGGCCCAGGTTCGTCGTCGCCACCTCGTAGTCGCCACCGCCGCTGGGGTACGCCCGGACCAGTTGCCGGTACGACGCCACCACCGTGACGAGCAGCAGGACGACACCGGCCGCCAGCCAGGGCGTCAGGGTGAGGAAGGCCACCCCGCCGAGGGTCAGGACGACCAGCATCTCCTGCGTCGCATAGGTGACGCTCGACAGCGGGTCGCTCGCGAAGATCGGGAGGGCCAGCCGCTTCGGCAGCAGCGTCTCGCCGAGGCGGTCGCTGCGCACGGGACGGCCGACGAGCAACCGCTTCGGGATGTCGGTCAGCGACGGCACGACGGGAAGCGTACGGCGGGGCGGCGGTCGGACCCCCTGCGGACGAGCACCGTCACACGGACGCCGCACCGGCTCCCCCTTGGCGGGTGAGCGATACCGGGCGCGCGTCGCCGCCGTACCGGCTCGAGGCGGCGGGCCGGGGGTGGCGTGGTCGGGTCGGCCGGTACGCGGCGGCGTGGTCGGGGCGGGCGGCAGGTCGGTGGCCCGGGCGGGGAGTAGCGTCGATCCTGCCTGTGGGACAGCCCCCACGGGCTGTCCCGGGCGCGGAGGACGAGTGCACGTCGTGATCATGGGCTGCGGCCGGGTGGGCTCCGCCCTCGCCGGCGCCCTCGAGGCCCAGGGCCACACAGTGGCGGTCATCGATCGCCTCGGCGACGCCTTCCGGCGCCTGGGGCCCGACAGCACGGCCCAGCAGGTCGTCGGTGTCGGCTTCGACCGCGACACGCTCGAGGAGGCCGGAGTCCGCCGAGCGGACGCGTTCGCGGCGGTCAGCAGTGGCGACAACTCGAACATCATCGCTGCCCGCGTGGCCCGGGAGACGTTCGGTGTGGAGAACGTCGTCGCCCGCATCTACGACCCGAAGCGGGCCGAGGTCTACCAGCGGCTCGGGATCCCGACCGTCGCGACGGTCCGGTGGACCGCCGATCAGGTCCTGCGGCGGCTGCTCCCCCAGGGGGCACTGACCGAGTGGCGCGATGCCAGCGGCCGGGTGTGCCTGGCGGAGGTGCAGGTGCACGAGGGCTGGCTGGGCCGGCGGGTGGCCGACCTGGAGGACGCCACCGGCGCCCGCGTCGCGCTGCTGACCCGTCTCGGGGAGGGCCTCGTGCCGGGCCGGGACGGCGTCGTGCAAGAGGGTGACCTGGTCCACATCACCGTGGACGTCCGCGACCTGCCGCGCGTCGAGCGCTTGCTCGCGGTCGCCCCCAAGGTGGAGGAGGACTGATGCGCGTCGCCATCGCCGGTGCCGGCAACGTGGGCCGTTCGCTGGCCCGCGAGCTGATCGACGCGGGTCACCACGTGCTCCTGATCGAGCGGGAGCCCCGCGCGCTGAAGGTCAACACGGTGGCCGACGCGGAGTGGCTGCTCGCCGACGCGTGCGAGCTGACGAGTCTCGACGAGGCCCGCCTGCAGGACTGCGACGTGATGGTGGCCGCCACGGGGGACGACAAGGTGAATCTCGTCGTCAGCCTCCTCGCCAAGACCGAGTTCGGGGTGTCCCGGGTGGCCGCGCGGGTGAACCACCCGAAGAACGAGTGGCTTTTCAACGAGTCGTGGGGCGTGGACGTCAGCGTCTCCTCCCCCCGGCTGCTCGCCGCCGTGGTCGAGGAGGCCGTGTCCGTCGGCGACCTCGTCCGGCTGCTGACCTTCCGGCAGGGCCAGGCGAACCTGGTGGAGGTGACGCTGGCCACCGACGCGCCGATCGTGGGGCGCCGGGTCGGGAGCGTGCCGTGGCCTGCCGACAGCGCCCTCGTGGCGATCCTGCGGGGCGGGCGGGTGATCGTGCCGTCCGCCGACGACCCGCTCGAGGCCGGTGACGAGCTGCTCTTCGTCGCCAGCCAGGAAGTCGAGTCGGCGCTCGACTCGCTGCTGACCGGGCACGTCGCGGGCACGAACCCGCGCCTGGGCCGGCCCTGACGGCGGCCCGCGGGACTCACCACTCACCGCTGCAGACGTCCACCGAGACGTGACCCCGGGAACCCGGCTGTCCCGGGAGGGGTCCTGACCAGGCGGGTGGCCGACCCGACCGCGGCTAGCGGACGCGGCGGGTGTAGGCGACGGTCGCGACCACGGCGAGGATCATCGTGGGGACCCCGCTGAGCTTGAGCACGAGCAGACCCACCGGCGAGCCGGCGTCGTACAGAGCGATGGCGATGACGGCCCGGACGACGAAGTAGACGGCCCAGCCGATCGTGGCCCGCGCGTACACGCGGCGCACCCTCGCGTCGTCCCGCCACGTCGACGGCCGCCCTTCGAGCGCGGCGGCGGCGAGCCCGACCAGCGGGCGTCGGGCGACCACGGACCCGACCAGGGCCGTGGCGTAGACGAAGTTCATGACGATGCCGGGGAGGAAGAAGCCCTCGGCCCGCCCCGTCCGCGCGGCGATGAACGCCGCGAAGGCGAGGCCGAGGAAGCCGCTCACCGCGTGCTGCACCGTCTGGCGGCGGGCCAGGCGCAGGACGAACACGGCGGCGCCGCAGACGACCGCGCTGATCACCGCCGGACGGAGCCCGGACAGCGTGTTCACGGTGACGAACACCAGCGCCGGCAGGCCGCTGTCGACGAGACCGCGGACCCCGCCCATCTGCTCGATGAGAGCCGACCGCTCCGCGCGCTCCGGGACGGGGCCCTGGCGGGCGGCTCCCTCGCCGCCCCGCTCCCCGGCCAGGGCGCCGGGGACCTGACCGTCGCGGTCCGCGACGGCCTCGGGGGTGTCGGTCACGCGAGGTCGCTCGCGGGACGCAGCTCGTACGCCGGGTTGAAGATCACGCGGCGGCCGTCGACCTCGACGAGCCGACCGTGGGCCACGATCGAGCGCCCTGGCGTCACGCCGGCGATGCGCCGACGTCCCAGCCAGACGAGCATGAGGGCGCCGCTGCCGTCGTACAGCTCGGCCTCGAGCGTGGGCAGACCGGCCTGCGGGCGGAACGTCACGCAGCGCAGGTTGCCGGCGACGCGCACCCGGCCGCCCTGCGCGCACTGGGTCACCGCGGTCGCCCCGCAGGACTTGACCTCACCCAGCAGCCCCTCGTCGAGGACCTGCTGGTCGTCCTTCGTGAGGCGCTGGAGGACACGCCGGAAGGCCCCTGGTCTCGGGGGCTCCTGAGCGGTCGACGGGCTCGCGGGCGCAGGTGTGGTGGAGGTGGCCACGCTGCGGAGTTTACGCCCGACAGCACCGGGATGGGAGGTCCGGAGCGGATCGTCCGGTCAGGGACGAGGGCCGACCGGCCCGCCCGCCGGGTCCAGCCCGCCGCCGGCGGTCGGCGGGGCGTCGAGCACGCCGAGGTCGGGCTCGGACGACGCCGGGCCCGCCG
>JALYNB010000194.1 GCA_030773395.1 Actinomycetota bacterium | reverse complement strand
CCCCCGGACTCCGTGGAGTCCGGGGGCCTGCGGCTGCGGTGCGGGTGCGGTCAGGCGTTCTGCTTCGCGGTCGCGGCCGCGTCGTCGGTCGCCTGCTCGGCGGCGTCGACGGCCTTGTCGGCAGCGTTCTTGGCCTTGTCCGCGACGCTCTTCGTGGTGTTCGCCGCGGTGGCGGTCGCCTTCTTGGCGGTGCCGGCGGCCGCGTCGGTGGTCTCCTCGACCTGGTCGGCAGCCTTGGCAAGAGCCTTCTTGGCGGCAGCCGACGTGTCGCGGCCGCCCTGCTTGACGGTCTCGCCGGCCGTCTCAGCGGTCTCGACCGCGGTCTCGGCGGTCTCCACCGCCTTCTCGACGGTGTCGGCGGCCTTCTCGACCACCGGCTGGCGGCGGATCTGCGCGTAGATGCGCTCGCCGCGCTGGGCGAGCTCGTCGTACACGGTCACGGCCTGGTCCTGCAGCTGGGTCGCGGTTCCCTCGACCCGGCCGCGCAGCGACTTGACCTGCTCGGGCAGCACCTCGATGAGCGTGCGGACCTGGGTAGGGATCTGCCGGGTCTGCTCGAACGCGGCGTCGTAGGCGCCGACGACGGCGAACAGCGGCTTCTGGGCCTCCGTCAGCTGCTCCGAGAACTGGGCGCGGGCGGTGTCGGCGTACTTCTTGACCTCGTCGGTGACGGGCACGGTTGCCTCCTGGGGCGGTGGGTGACCGCGCGGGCGGTCACGTCAGGGCTGGTGCGGCGGGCCCGGGGCCCGCCGAGGTGCGACGGCGGGAGAGGGGGAGCCGGGGCGTGCGCCCCTCCCCCGCCGGGTCTGGGTGTCCGGTCTCAGGTCTGCGCGACCGGTGCGTCGTCCGGGGCACCAGCCCCGGGCGCCCCCGCCACAGCGGACCCGTTCTCGCGCCGGAACGCGTCGTAGATGTCGAGCAGCACCTGCTTCTGCCGCTCGGCCAGCACCGAGTCCCCACGGATCGCGGCCACGACATCGGTGTCGACGGCACGCTCCTCGAGGATCCCGGCCTGCACGTAGAGCGCCTCGGCGGAGATCCGGAGCGCCTTGGCGATCTGCTGCAGGATCTCCGCGCTGGGCTTGCGGAGACCGCGCTCGATCTGACTCAGGTAAGGGTTGCTCACACCGGCGAGCCGGGCCAGCTGGCGCAGACTGATCTGCGCGCTCTTGCGCTGGTCGCGGATGTAGGCCCCGAGCTCCCGCACTGCGGTCGCGGGCGCCAGGCTCTCCGTTGCGTCGTTCAGCTTCACGATGTGGAGACGCTATCCCGCTCGCGCTAACTCGTGCAAGCGTTTGGCAAGCATAGCCGCTGTGAACTGCCCCACGGGCTACGGCAGCGTCCCGGTGACCGCCCCGACCACGCGCGACCCCCCGACGACCGGCTCGCTCGACCAGGGCTCCAGCGCGGCCGCGTCGACGCCGAGCAGCCGCAGCGCCGCGGCCAGGACGGGCACCCGGCCGCGCGACGCCCCGTCGTCCAGCTTGACCGCCACCGCCCCGCCCTCGGCCGCGACGACGACCCCGTCCGCACCGTCCTTGACGACCAGGCCGGGGACGGCCCGCATGAGGTCGGTGACCGCCCGCCCCTGCCCGCCGACCATCTCCGGGTGGCTCCGCATGGCGTCCACGACCCGCCGCCCCGGCTCGCCGGGCGACTGACGCACGTACGCCGCGAGCGCCGCCGCCAGCCCGGCCAGCGGTACGGCGAACAGGGGCGCCCCGCAGCCGTCCACCGTCGTCGCGCGGACCGGCGACCCGGTCGCCCGCTCGACCTCCTCGCGGACCGCCACCTGCACCGGGGACTCCGGCTGCAGGTAGCCCTCCACGGGGAGGCCGAGCGCCGCACCCGTCGCGAGCATCGCGCGTGCTTGCCCGAGCAGTCCGCCGAGAGGGCACTCGGCCCCCCGCCGGCGCGCAGCACCAGCGCGGCCGCGTCGTCGCCTAGTGGCAACAGCGGGCGGTTGCCGAGCGCGTGCTCGTCGAGCCCGACCTGCCGCAGCAGGCGCCGGACCCCGTCCGCGTGCCGCGGCTCCCCGGAGTGGCTCGCCGCGGCGAGGGCGAGCAGGTCGTCGTCCCGACCGGGGGTGAGCACCTGGTCGAGCCCCGCCCGCAGCAGGCCCGCGGCCTGCAGCGGCTTGAGGCAGGAGCGGGGGAAGACCGCCGCGTCCGGGTCCCCGAGCGCCAGCGCCCGCGACCCGTCCGGCCGCAGGACCACGACCGACCCGCGATGGACCGACTCGACGACCTCGCCGCGCTCGACCCGGGCCAGCACTGGGTGGGGCGGGTCGGTGACCAGGTGGGGCGGGGCGGTACTCATGTCGGGCGGGCGGTGCTCACGTGGGGGGGTCGACCTCAGCGCTCGGCCAGCAGGTCGTCGACCGCGGCCTCGCCCTCCCGGTAGCGGCGGGTGATCTCCGCGCTGCACGCGTCGACTACCTGCTGCACCGCCCGCCGGCGCGCCGACACCCGGCTCTCCTCGAGCGTCACGCGCTCCTGCGCGGCCCGCAGCTCGTCATCCGTCCGCGACGTGACGTCCGACAGCTCGACGTCGTGGGCGAGGGCCTCGACCCGCCGCCGGCTGGGGGCGACGCGGTTCGGCTCGGTCGGGGAGTGACGGCCCATGCCGCGGGTCGGGCTGCGCGTCTCCTCCGCGAGGATCGACGCGAGGGCGGACACGAGCCCCTCCGTGCTGCCTGCGGAGCGCCGGGCCAGCTCCGCGCGGACGATGTCGAGGCGGCCCTGCAGCAGACGGCGCAGGTAGGAGAGGTCGGCCTCCTCCTGGTCGGCCTCGGCCCGCAGCCGCCGCACCTCGTCCAGGGGACGGCCGCTCAGGTCCGACAGGTAGTCCTCGGCCAGCACGCGGTCGATCGCCCGCCTGCCGCCCGTCAGGGGCGCCGTGGGGTCGCTGGACTCGGTCGTCGCGCCGGACCCCGGCTGCTCGCTCACCGTTGCTCACCTCGCCGTTGGGATAGCCCTGTGTGTGGACCCGCTCCCGGATGGTGACACGACGGGCACGCTCGCGGCAGCCCGCCCCGCGCGATCGGGCAGGTCACTGCCGGATCGCGGACCCCACTCTCAAGTCGCGGGCGCCTCGTGCTGAACTCCCCAAGGCGTCCTGTCGGCCCGGACGTGTCGACGGCCGGGTAGCCAGGAGGTTGTCAGGGGTGACGTCGATCAGCACCCACCCGCGGCTGCCGCTGCAGCCAAGCCACCTCGCCCCGCCCGCCGCTCCCCCGTCGGCCCGGGTCGACCCCGTCCTCGCGGCGTCGCGGCGGCCCTGCTGAACGCACTGCTCCGGGAGGAGCCGCTGACCGCCGTCGCACCCCGACCTCCCGCCCCGGTTCCCGGAGAGCAGGTCCACTGGCGGGGCGTGTTCGGCCGGCGCTGAGGCTCCCGCGGCCGAGGTGCGCGAGCACCCGGGTCGCTCAGGCGGCGGGCGCCTCCGCGTCGATCCGCGCAGCGGTCCCGTCGACGCTGAGCGCCGCGTCGTCGGGAACCGTGCGCTTCACGACGGCCAGGGCGATCGGCCCGAGCTCGTGGTGGCGCCCCGCCGTCCCCACGAACCCGACCGGACGGCCGTCCAGCACCACCGGCTCGCCGCGCGCGGGCAGCCGGTCGTCGCTGCCGTCGAGGTGCAGCAGCACGAGGCGGCGCGGCGGACGACCGAGGTTGTGCACGCGGGCCACCGTCTCCTGCCCGCGGTAGCAGCCCTTCTGCAGGTGCACCGCGTCGGTCAGCCAGCCGACCTCGTGCGGGATCGTCTTGTGGTCCGTCTCCCAGCCGAGCCGCGGCTGGCGTGCCGCCACACGCAGGGCGTCGTGCGCCCACGTGCCGGCCGGGGCCGCTCCCGCCTCGCACAGCGCGGCCACGGTCTCCCGCAGCGAAGCGCGCGGCACGACCAGGTCGACCGAGCCC
>JALYNB010000193.1 GCA_030773395.1 Actinomycetota bacterium | reverse complement strand
ACTCGCCGCCGGGCTGCTGGGCGGTGCCGGTGGCGCGGCGACGGTGCTGGCTCTCGACGACGGCTCGCGCGCACCCGTGACGATCGGCGGCGGTGCCGGTGGCGGTGCGGAGCCGTCCCCGGTCAGCCTCCCGGCGGGGTCGGTCGCCGAGGTCGCGGCCCGGGTGCTCCCCAGCGTGGTCAGCGTCGCGGTGCAGTCGGCGGCCGGCTCGGGCTCTGGCTCCGGCTTCGTGATCGACGCGGGGGGCGTGGTCCTCACGAACAACCACGTGATCGAGTCGGCGGCGGAGGGGGCGGGGCGGGTCTCCGTCCGGCTGGAGGACGGCAGCGAGTACCCCGCGGAGATCGTCGGGCGCGACCCACGCAGCGACGTGGCCGTCCTGCGGATCACGGGGGCGCCAGAGCTCGCCCCGCTCGCCCTCGGCGACTCCGACAGCGTGGTCGTCGGGGCGCCGGTCATCGCGATCGGCTCGCCGCTCGGCCTCGAGGGCACCGTCACCACCGGCATCGTCAGCGCCCTCAACCGGCCCGTGGAGTCGGCGCAGGGCAGTCAGGCGGTCATCAACGCCATCCAGACCGACGCGGCGATCAACCCGGGCAACTCCGGTGGCCCGCTGGTCGACGGCCAGGGCCAGGTCATCGGCATCAACTCCGCGATCGCGACCCTGTCCGGCGGGTTCGGCGGGCAGGGCGGAAACATCGGCGTCGGCTTCGCGATCCCGATCAACTACGCGCGGAGCGTGGCGGAGCAGATCCTCGCGACGGGCCAGGCCAGCAACCCGGTGATCGGCGTGCGGGCGGGCAACCTGTCGCCGGCGCAGGCTGAGCGTCTCACCGACGGGCGTCCCGGCGCGCTGGTCGACGGGGTCGAGCCCGGGAGCCCGGCTGAGCGGGCAGGGCTGCAGCCCGGCGACGTCATCGTCGCCGTCGGGGGGCAGGAGGTGTCCACCGTGGGCGAACTGATCATCGGCATCCGCCAGGCCGGCGTGGGCGAGCCGGTCGAGGTCACCTACGTGCGAGACGGCCGGGAGCTGACCGTCACGCTGCAGCCGGTCGAGAGCGCCGGGAGCTGAGCTCCACCCGGCCGGGGACGCGCGGTCGCCCTAGACTGCGAGCGGCCCCGGCCGGCGGAGGTGATCCCGGGTGTTCAGCCACCTCGGCCTCGGTGAGATGGCCGTCATCCTGGTGCTCGGGCTGTTCGTGTTCGGCCCCGAGCGGCTCCCGCGCGTGATCGGCGACGTGATGCGCGCGTTCCGCCAGCTCCGCGCGCAGGCGAGCACCATCACCGACGACCTCCGCTCGGAGCTCGACCCCCATCTCGCCGAGCTGCGCGACCTCGACCCGCGGGCCAGCGTCCGCGACGCGGTGGAGGGCCCGGGCGGCCAGCGCATCGGCAGCACGGCGATCCGGGCACCGGGGCAGAGGCCGCCGCGGCTCGCGGCGGGCGAGGTGCCGCCGTACGACCCCGACGCCACCTGACGCCCCGCACGTCCGGGTCGGTCGCCGCCATTCGAGCGGCGGCCTCTCGGTGACGTGCAGATCCTGACGCTCGAGTCCGACATCCCTCGTCAGGATCTGCAACGTCGCGGCGGCGGGCCTTGGTCGCCACGCCCCTGCTCGCCGTACGACGTGACCGGGGGCCTCACTGCCGGCGGACACGAACTCGGGCGCGGCCCGCCGACGGGACGCGCGCCAGGTCGGTCAGGCGGGGGAGAGGCCCAGCGAGCGCCCGACCAGGCCGCGGGCGCGACCGGAGAGCCGGTCCGCGATGCTGCGCAGCTCCTTTGCCGACGGGGCGTCGGGGTCGCTGAGGACGATCGGCGCGCCCGCGTCGCCACCCTCGCGCAGGCGGGTGTCGAGCGGGACCTGACCGAGCAGCGGCACGGACGTGCCCAGCGCTCGCGACAGCCCCTCGGCCACGGCGGCGCCGCCCCCGGAGCCGAAGACCTCCATGCGCTCGCCGCCGGGCAGCTCGAGCCAGCTCATGTTCTCGACCACGCCGGCGATCTGCTGGTGGGTCTGCAGCGCGATCGTGCCCGCCCGCTGCGCGACCTCCTGCGCCGCGAGTTGCGGGGTCGTGACGACGAGGATCTCGGCGCTCGGCACCAGCTGGGCGACGGAGATCGCGATGTCGCCGGTGCCCGGGGGCAGGTCCATGAGCAGCACGTCGAGGTCGCCCCAGAACACGTCCGCGAGGAACTGCTGGAGCGCGCGGTGCAGCATCGGCCCGCGCCACACGACGGGTGCGTCGCTGCGGGTGAACATGCCGATGCTGATCACCTTCACGCCGTGCGCGGCCGGCGGCATGATCATGGATTCGACCTGGGTGGGCCGCCCCGTGACGCCGAGCATGCGCGGCACGCTGAAACCGTAGATGTCAGCGTCGACGACCCCCACGGTGAGGCCGCGCTGGGCCATCGCGACCGCGAGGTTGACGGTGACCGAGCTCTTGCCCACACCGCCCTTGCCCGAGGCGACGGCGTAGACGCGGGTCAGCGAGCCGGGCTGCGCGAAGGGGATGTCGCGCTGCGGCTGGTCGCCGCGGAGCTGCGTCTGCAGCTGCTTGCGCTGCTGGTCGCTCATCACGTCGAGGTCCACCGCGACGCCCGTCACCCCGGGGAGCGGGGCGACGGCCGCCGTCACGTCCCGCGTGATCGTGTCGCGCATCGGGCAGCCGGCCACGGTGAGGTAGACGGCGACGGTCACGCGGCCGTCGGGGCGGACGTCCACCGACTTCACCATGCCGAGCTCCGTGATGGGACGGCGGATCTCGGGATCGTTGACGCCCGCCAGGGCGCGGGTCACCTGCTCGACGGTGGGCACGGCGGCACTCATGCGGGTCCTCTCGGGGAGCCGGACGGTCCCCGGCCGGCGGGGACCAGCGTACGGCGGACGCCTCGCCCCGCTCGCGCTGGAAGGCGTCATCACGCGGACACGCAGCGCTCGCACCTCTTGTCGCATCAACTAGGCTGCGGTGAGTGACGACTTCGATGCGGACGCTGACACCGGTGGAGCTGCGTGCCTGGCGCATGCTGCTGCGCGTCCACGCCCACGTCACGCGCCAGCTCGAGTCGGAGCTGCTCGCCGACGAGGGGATGGCGCTGGGCACGTACGACGTGCTGGTGCAGCTGTCGGAGTCCCCCGGGCGCCGGCTGCGCATGACCGACCTGGCGGAGCGGGTGCTGCTGTCGCGCAGCGGTCTCACGCGGCTGGTCGACCGGCTGGAGAAGGAGGGCCTGGTCCGGCGCGAGCCGTGCCCCGACGACGCGCGGGGCACGTTCACCGTGCTGACCGACGCGGGCCAGGAGCGGCTCGCGACCGCGGCCCCCGGCCACCTCGCGGGCGTGCACGAGCACTTCACGGGTCGCTTCGGGGACTCCGAGCTCGAAACCCTCGAGGCCCTGCTCGGACGGGTGCTCGAGGACGTGCCCGACCTGACGGGACGCCCGGCCCGTTAGGCACCGCGACGGCCGACCGCTGCCGGCGGCCCGGCCACGGCC
>JALYNB010000192.1 GCA_030773395.1 Actinomycetota bacterium | reverse complement strand
GCCCTGGCGCGGCCGACGACGCGTGTGCCGGAAGTGTCACGCCGCCCGCGAGCAGGACACTGGTGAGGGTCAGGGACAGGGTGTGGATGCGACGCACGGGGACCTCCAGTCGGGGCCGACGGGGCGGCCGTTGACTGCATCGGCGCTGCGGGGAGGCCACTCGAGCCGAGCGGTCCGGGCACCCGGGTGACAGCGGGAGCAGGCCGCCTGTCGGACCCCCGACCTAGACTCGGCCCGGTGAGCACGCTGCCCTTCGTCCTCTCGTCGGCCGGCGAGTCGTGGCGGCAGCGGCCGGAGGGTCCTGCCCTGTACGACGAGGACGACCTGGCGGCGCCGGCCGTCCTCGCCGGGCCGTCGACGCACGCCCGACCCGACGCCGCAGCGCTGCTCGAGGGCCTCAACCCGCAGCAGCGGGCCGCGGTCGTCCACGCCGGCGGACCGCTGCTGGTGGTCGCGGGGGCCGGGTCGGGCAAGACCCGGGTGCTGACCGCGCGGATCGCCCACCTGCTGGCCGCCCGGGGCGTGCAGCCCGGGGAGATCCTCGCCATCACGTTCACGAACAAGGCCGCCGGCGAGATGAAGGAGCGCGTCGCGGCGCTCGTCGGCCGGCAGGCGCGGGCCATGTGGGTCTCCACGTTCCACAGCGCCTGCGTGCGGATCCTGCGCGCTGAGCACAAGCTCCTGGGCTACCGGAGCACGTTCTCGATCTACGATGCGGCCGACTCCCAGCGGCTCATGACCCTGGTCGCCCGCGACCTCGATCTCGACGCGAAGCGGTTCCCGCCGCGCACCTTGTCGGCGCAGGTCAGCAACCTCAAGAACGAGTTGATCGACGCGGAGGACGCCGCGGCGAAGGCAGCCGACGAGTTCCAGCGCGGGGTCGCGGAGGCCTACGCGCTCTACCAGCGGCGGCTCCGCGAGGCCAACGCGCTCGACTTCGACGACCTGATCATGACGACCGTCCACCTGCTCCAGGCGTTCCCGGACGTTGCCGAGCACTACCGGCGGCGGTTCCGGCACGTGATGGTCGACGAGTACCAGGACACGAACCACGCGCAGTACGTGCTGATCCGGGAGCTCGTCGGGGGGTCGGTGAGCGCCGCGGAGGTGCGGGCGGCGGACGGCACGGTCGTGCGGGCGGCCCGGGGCGGCGGCGTGCCCCCGGCCGAGCTCTGCGTCGTCGGCGACGCCGACCAGTCGATCTACGCCTTCCGCGGGGCGACGATCCGCAACATCCAGGAGTTCGAGGCCGACTACCCGGACGCGACCGTCGTGCTGCTGGAGCAGAACTACCGATCGACCCAGACGATCCTGTCCGCGGCCAACGGGGTGATCGCGCGCAACCCCGGCCGCAAGGACAAGCGGCTCTGGTCCGACGCGGGCGACGGCGAACAGGTCGTGGGCTACGTGGCCGACAACGAGCACGACGAGGCCGCGTTCGTCGCGGCGGAGGTCGACCGGCTCGGCGACACGACGGACGTCCGCCCCGCCGACGTCGCGGTGTTCTACCGGACGAACGCGCAGAGCCGGGTGTTCGAGGAGGTGTTCATCCGGGTCGGCCTGCCCTACCGCGTCATCGGCGGCGTCCGCTTCTACGAGCGCAGGGAGATCCGCGACGCACTGGCCTACCTGCGCGCGCTGGCCAACCCCGACGACGTGGTGAGCCTCCGGCGCATCCTCAACGTCCCGCGACGGGGGATCGGGGAGCGGGCGGAGGCCTGCCTGGAGGCGCTCGCCACCCGCGAGCGGATCCCGTTCCCCGCCGCGCTCGTGCGCTGCGAGGAGGCGCCGGGCATCGCGACACGGTCCGGCAAGGCGGTGCGCGAGTTCGTCGACCTCATGGCCGACCTGCGGTCCCTGGTCGCCGACGGGAGCGGCCCGGCGCAGGTGCTCGAGGCCGTGCTGGAGCAGACCGGCTACCTCGCGGAGTTGACCGCCGACGCCTCCATCGAGGCCGAGAGCCGCGTCGACAACCTGCAGGAGCTCGTCTCGGTCGCGCGCGAGTTCGAGGAGCGAACGCCGGGCGGCACCGCCGCCGACTTCCTCGAGCAGGTGTCCCTCGTGGCGGACGCCGACTCGATCCCCGACGCGGACGGTGAGGGCGGCGGGGTCGTCACGCTGATGACGCTGCACAGCGCGAAGGGGCTCGAGTTCCCGGTGGTGTTCCTCACCGGCATGGAGGACGGCGTCTTCCCCCACCTCCGCTCGCTCGGCGACGCCCGCGAGATGGAGGAGGAGCGGCGGCTCGCGTACGTCGGCATCACGCGCGCGCGACAGCGCCTCTACGTCACCCGCGCGCTGACCCGCAGCGCCTGGGGGCAGCCGGCGTGGAACCCGCCGTCCCGCTTCCTGGAGGAGATCCCGTCACCGCTCGTGCGCTGGGAGCGCGAGGAGCGGTCACGCTCCGAGCCGGCCCTCGCCGGCGTCGCCAGCCGCGTCGCGTCGGGCGCGACGAGCCGGGGTGCGACGTCCGCGGCCCGCCGGGCCGCCGGTCCCGGGAACCGTCCCGTGATCAGCCTATCCGCGGGCGACAAGGTCACCCACGACTCGTTCGGCCTCGGCACGGTCGTGTCGACCGCCGGGGTCGCCGACAAGGCCGAGGCCACGATCGACTTCGGCCCCGGCACCGGCAGGAAGCGGCTGCTACTGCGCTACGCGCCCGTGGAGCGGCTGTGACCGGGAGCGCGGCCGCAGGCCCCGGTCGCCGCCCGCTAGCGCTCCAGCCGGTGGGCGGACTGCAGCAGGTCGGCACGCTGGAGGCCCGCTGGGTCCCGGTGCCCGTGCAGGGTGGTGACCTGGCCGTCGCCGTCTGGGGGGAGGCGCGAGGCGCCGACCCCGTGCTCGCCGTGCACGACATCACCGGCAACGCCATGGCCTGGGCGGGGGTGGCGGGCCTGCTCGACGGCGAGCCGGCCCTGGTGGCCCCCGACCTGCGCGGGCGCGGCCGCAGCCGGGGGCTCGGCGGC
>JALYNB010000191.1 GCA_030773395.1 Actinomycetota bacterium | reverse complement strand
TGCCCCGGCGGACCGCGTCCGACCGGCTGACGGCCCGGCCCTCCCTGACCTCGGAGTCGAGCGCCGCGAGCTCGTCGTCGTCCAGCCTTATCGCGATCTGCGTGCTCACGCGGGCAGGGTAGTCCCCACTGTCAACCACTCGGTATGCACGGGGTCCGCGCCGACCCGGGGGCGGTCGAGGCTCAGGCCGTCGAGGTGTCAGCCGGAGCGCCTTCCGGCAGTCACCGACGGTAGGCGTCCCGCCGATGGCTCATGTCCAGGACGACGACGGTCCGGGAGTCCTCCTCGACGCGGTACCGCACGCGGTACTCGCCCCGTCGCGCTCGCCAGAGCCTCGCGTACGGCTCGCGGAGGGGGGCTCCCACGCGCCGGGGCTCCTCGGCCAGCGGCCCCAAGATGAACTCGATGGATGCTGCGGCGACGGCCTCCGGCAGGGACTCCTGGAGGCTCGTGCTGGCGGACCTCGCCATCTTGACCCGATAGGTCACCGCCGCCGCAACTCGTCGAGCAGCCCCCGCAGATCGTCTTCACCGAGGACCTCGCCGGCCGCGACCTCTCCCTCGGCCTGCCGCAGCCGCTTCTGCGCGGCCGGGTCCGACAGCAGCTCCAGCGTCGCCTCGATGCCCGCGAGGTCCTCGGCGGAGACGAGGACGACGTACTCCCGGCCGTTCTTCGTGATGTGCACCCGCTCGTGCGTGCGGTCCACCTCATCGGCGATCTGGGAGAGCCGAGCCTTGGCATCCGAGAGCGGGAGCGTCGTCACGGACCAGAATCATAGTCTGCCCTCAACGTCCGGGCGAGGTGGCGCGACGGCTGTTTCCGGGCGGCAGCGTGGTCACGTCCGGTCCGCGGCGAATCGCCTCACACCGGACAGATCCGCATGGAACAGTGGCGCTGCCATGACGACTCTGCTCCGGAACGTCCTCGCCATCCCCGAGCGCGCGGGCGCCGAGGACTACGTCCTCCGTCTCACCGACAGCGTCGGTGACGCCCGGGCTGCGCGCACCCTCGACGACTACGTCGTCACCCCCGCCCTGCAGGCCACCTTCACCCAGGCGACCGGGCTCGTCGCGGAGGCGCTCGGTTCCGGGGTGAGCCGATCGGCCTTCCTCACCGGCAGCTTCGGCTCCGGCAAGTCGCACTTCATGGCCGTGCTACACGCCCTGCTCCGCCACGACCCCGCCGCCCGCGCGAAGCCCGAGCTGCAGCCGGTCGTCGCCCGCTTCGACGCCGAGGTCGGCGCCCGGAAGGTGCTGCCGCTCGCCTACCACCTGCTAGCGGCTGCCGGCCTTCTGCGCGGCGTCGGCTCGACACCTCCCCCGCCTCGAGCCTCGACCTCGCCACCCGAGCTCACCTCAGCCTCCGGGCGGCGCAGACCGCCCTCGCCGCCCTCGCCGACCACGGCCTCGCCACCCGCACCCGGCGCGGCTGGACCCGCGGACCCGCGCACCCCACCGCCGTCGCGCGCGCCCTCGGGGTCCTCGACACCCTCGCCACCCTCGCCGCCCGCTACCGGGCCGAGCGCACCGCGTGGCGAGCCCGCCTCGCCGCGGTCGTGCCGCTCACCCTCGCCGACCTCCTCCCCACCCCCCGCACCACCAGCGACGACGGGGGCAGCCGGGGGGTGGGGGAATGGGCGCCGCTGCTCGCCCAGCCACCCCCGGAGGAACCCGAGACGGTGCTCGAGCTGTTGCACCGCGTCCTCGGTGCTGTCCCCCTCCCCGGGTAGCCGGGAGCAGCCGGAGGCCAGGGTTACGGGGGTCGGCGGACCGCGGGTGGGGCGGGGTCAGCTGCGCGGGGTGAGGAACCCGCGGAAGGTGAACACTTGCCCACTGACCGGCGACGTCGCCTGGCAGGTCAGCAGGTCCGGCGCGGCCGCGAGGCCGGGGTTGTCGAACACCACCTGCCCTGACAGCTGCCGCTGGGCGAACGTCACGACGAACTGCTGCGTCCCGCCGACCAGGTGCAGCACCTGACCGCGGCCGAACCCGGTCACCTCGAACACCCCGGCCGGCCCGCAGGCCAGCGGCGCGGAGTCGGTCGAGCCCGTACTGGCCGGCACCGCCAGGCCGGTCAGCCCCACGGGCGC
>JALYNB010000190.1 GCA_030773395.1 Actinomycetota bacterium | reverse complement strand
CGTCGCGAGCCCGGCGGCGTCGACCTTGCTCGCCATCCCGCCGCTGCCGAGGCCGGCGCTGCCGGTGCCGCCGATCGCCAGGGCGGCGAGGTCCTGCGGACCCCGGACGTGCTCGACCAGGCGCGCCCCGGGCCGCCGCGGATCGCCGTCGTACAGCCCGTCGACGTCGGAGAGCAGGACCAGCGCCTCGGCCCGGACGATGTGCGCGACCAGCGCGGCAAGCCGGTCGTTGTCGCCGAAGCGGATCTCCTCGGTGGCGACGGCGTCGTTCTCGTTGACGACCGGCACGACACCGAGGGAGAGCAGCTTGTCGAGCGTCGTCTGGGCGTTGCGGTAGTGCGAGCGGCGCACGACGTCGTCGGCGGTCAGCAGAACCTGCCCGACGGTGCGTCCGTGCCGGGCGAAGGCGGTCGCGTAGCGCTGGACGAGCAGCATCTGCCCGACCGACGCCGCCGCCTGCTGGGTGCCCAGGTCGCGCGGTCGTCGCGTCAGCCCCAGCGGAGCCAGCCCCGCGGCGATGGCGCCGGAGGACACCAGGACGACCTGCGCGGGACGGGCGGCCACCACGTCGACCAGGGCGTCCAGCCGCGCCGGATCGAGACCGCCGGCCGCCGTCGTCAAGGACGACGAGCCGACCTTGACGACCAGCCGCTGCGCGTGCGCGATCGCCGAGCGACTTCCGCCGCTCACTCCGACGGGGTCGGCAGCTGAGCCAGCAGCTCGTCCTTGTCCAGGCCCATCCGCTCGGCGCGGCGCAGGTCCTTCTGCAGCCGGCGCTCGTCGGCGCCCATACGGCTGCGGTCCTCGAGGCGGGCGTCCTGGCCGCGCATGCCCGAGGAGAACTGCTCGAGCGCGGTCGGCTGCCAGTCGAACCCGACGTCGCCGATGGTGACGGGGTCCCCGGGCTGCGCGCCGGCCTCGGCGAGGGCCTTCTCGACGCCGAGCCGGGCCAGGCGGTCGGCGAGGTAGCCGACCGCCTCCTCGTTCGCGAAGTCGGTCTGCCGCACCCAGCGCTCGGGCTTGGGGCCGCGTACCACGTAGCCTCCCTCGCCGTCCGGCTCGACGGTGAAGCCGAGGTCGTCGACCGCCCGCGGCCGCAGCACGATCCGCTCGGCCTGCTCGACCGGACGCTGCGCGCGGTCGGCCTGAACGACCTCGGCCATGGCCCAGGTCAGCGGCTGCAGGCCCTCGTGGCTGGCGGCCGACACCGTGAAGACGCGGTAGCCGCGGGCCTCGAGGTCGGGGGTGACCAGCTCGGCCAGCTCGCGGGCCTCCGGGACGTCAACCTTGTTGAGCACGACCAGCCGCGGGCGCTCGGTCAGGCGGGCGACGTCGTCCTTGTAGAGCGCGAGCTCCTCCGAGAGGACCTCGAGATCGCTCAGCGGGTCGCGGCCCGGCTCGAGCGTCGCGCAGTCGAGGACGTGGACCAGCACCGCGCAGCGCTCGACGTGGCGCAGGAACTCCAAGCCCAGCCCCTTGCCGGCGTGGGCCCCCGGGATCAGACCTGGCACGTCGGCGACGGTGAAGGTGACGCCGCCCGCCTCGACCACGCCGAGGTTCGGCACCAGCGTCGTGAACGGGTAGTCCGCGATCTTGGGCCGGGCCGCCGATAGCGCGGCGATCAGGCTCGACTTGCCGGCGCTCGGGAAGCCGACGAGGGCGACGTCGGCCACCGTCTTGAGCTCGAGCACCACGTCGCCCGCCTCGCCCGGCTCGCCGAGCAGCGCGAAGCCCGGCGCCTTGCGCTTGGTGCTGGACAGGCTCGCGTTGCCGAGCCCGCCCTTGCCGCCCTTCGCGACGACGAAGCGCGCGCCCTCGCCGACGAGGTCGGCCAGCTGGTTGCCGTCCTCGTCGTAGACGACGGTGCCGCTGGGGACGGGCACCTCGATGTCGGCGCCCTTGGCGCCGGTGCGCAGCGAACCCTGGCCCTGCTTGCCCGACGTGGCCTTCTGGTGCGGGTGGTAGTGGTAGTCGAGCAGCGACGTCGTGCCCGACCGGACGACCAGGACGACATCGCCGCCGTCGCCGCCGTCCGCGCCGTCAGGACCGCCCAGCGGCCTGAACTTCTCGCGCCGGACGCTGGCGCAGCCGTTGCCACCGTCGCCCGCGGCGACGTGCAGCACGGCACGGTCGACGAACGTGGCCATGGGGGTGCCTCTCTCGGAGAACGCGCGAGGGCGGGTCCGGCATGCCGGCCCGCCCTCGTGCGCGTGTGGGTAGTGCTGGTCAGCCGGCCTGGACGATGTTGACGGTCTTGCGACCACGCTTGAGGCCGAACTGCACCGAGCCGGGTGCGAGCGCGAACAGCGTGTCATCGCCGCCGCGGCCGACACCCTCACCGGGGTGGAAGTGGGTGCCGCGCTGGCGGACGAGGATCTCGCCGGCCTTGACGACCTGGCCGCCGAAGCGCTTCACACCCAGGAACTGCGCGTTGGAGTCGCGCCCGTTGCGCGAGGAGCTCGCGCCCTTCTTGTGAGCCATTACTGAGCACCCTCCGTGTTGCTGGGGACCGTGCTGACGGGGACCTGACCGGTCTCGATCGCGGTCACCCGTACCGTCGTGAGCTTCTGACGGTGGCCCATGCGCCGCTTATAGCCGGTCTTGTTCTTGTAGCGCAGGATGTTGATCTTCGGTCCCTTGCCCTGCTCGACGACCTCGCCGCTCACCGTGACGCTGGCGAGCGCGGCAGCATCGGCCGTGACCTGTGCTCCGTCGACGACCAGCAGGGCCGGCAGGGACACCCGGGCGCCAGCGGCACCGTCGAGCCGCTCGACCTGGACGACGTCGCCGACGGCGACCTTGTACTGCTTGCCGCCGGTCTTGACGATGGCGTACACGAGCGGACTCCTCGGGACAGCTGATCGGGCCCGCACAGGTCGTGGGACACGCGGGCAGGGCGTGCGGGGGGCACGCGGCTCGGAGAGGGTACAGGAGCGCGATCGA
>JALYNB010000189.1 GCA_030773395.1 Actinomycetota bacterium | reverse complement strand
CTCCTCGCCCGCGACGCCGACCAGGAGGGCCACGACATGGCACCCGTCGCCGGGCTTCCCACCCACGGGGTCAGGCCGCAGCCGACCCCCCGGCCGACCCCCCCGGTGACCCGGGTGGACCGGCCCGTCGACCACCGCTCTCCGACCTATCGACAGGTCGAGCGCACGGTGGAGCAGGAGCAGGCCGAGTCACCCGGCCGGGGAGCGGCGGTGCTCGCGCCGCGGGCCGGCGTGGAGGCGGTCTCCACGCAGTCCGTGCTCCACCTGCGCCAGACCGCCGCTCCCGTGGCCCGCATCGCGGAGGCGTACGGTCTCGCCCCCGAGGCCGTACGGCGGATGCTGCGCGGCGCCACGGGCGAGCAGGGCGGGGCGGCCGGCCCGGTGCAGGGCGACTCCCAGGTGTAGGGCCAGCCGCGAGCCCAGGTGGACGCCTCGGTGGGGCCTACGCCTGCGCCGGCCGCGTCATCGCGAGCACGTCGAGGGCCTCGTCGAGCTGGGTCTCGGTGAGCTTGCCCTGCTCGACGTAGCCGCGCTCCAGCACGACCTCGCGGATGGTCTTCTCCTCCGCGAGGGACTGCTTCGCCACCTTTGCCGCCTCCTCGTAGCCGATGTACTTGTTCAGCGGTGTCACGACGGAGGGGGAGGACTCCGCATAGCGGCGGCAGCGCTCCACGTCGGCCTCGATGCCGTCGACGCAGCGGTCGGCGAGCAGGCGCGAGATGTTCGCGATCAGCCGGATCGACTCGAGCACGTTCCGCGCGATCACTGGCAGGTTGACGTTGAGCTCGAGGTTGCCGGCGGAGCCGCCGAACGCCACGGCGGCGTCGTTGCCGATGACCTGCGCCACGACCTGGTTGACGGCCTCCGGGATGACCGGGTTGACCTTGCCGGGCATGATCGACGACCCGGGCTGCAGGTCGGGGAGCCGGATCTCGGCCAGACCTGTGCGGGGGCCCGAGGACATCCAGCGCAGGTCGTTTGCGATCTTGTTGAGCGAGACCGCGATCGTGCGGAGCATGCCGCTCGCCTCGACGATCGCGTCGCGCGACGCCTGGGCCTCGAAGTGGTCCCGTGCCTCCGTCAGCGGGAGGCCCGTGGTCTCCGCCAGCTCGGCGATGACCTGGGCCGCGAATCCGGGGGGCGTGTTGATGCCCGTGCCGACCGCCGTGCCGCCGAGGGGGAGCTCGCCGACGCGGGGGAGGCAGGCCTCCACCCGCTCGGCGCCGTAGCGGATCGCCGCGGCGTAGCCCCCGAACTCCTGGCCGAGCGTCACGGGCGTGGCGTCCATGAGGTGCGTCCGGCCGCTCTTCACCACGGTCGCGAACTCGTCCCGCTTGCGCTCGAGCGAGGCGGCGAGGTGGTCGAGCGCGGGCAGCAGGTCGCGGGTCAGCGCCTTCGTCGCCGCCACGTGGATGGACGACGGGAACACGTCGTTGCTCGACTGCGAGGCGTTCACGTGGTCGTTGGGGTGCACCGGCGAGCCGAGCCGCTCGGTGGCCAGCGTCGCGATGACCTCGTTGGTGTTCATGTTGCTCGACGTGCCGGAGCCGGTCTGGAAGACGTCGACCGGGAAGTGCTCGTCGTAGCCGCCCTCGGCCACCTGCAGCGCCACGGCCTCGATCGCCTCCGCCTTGTCGGCGTCGAGCACGCCGAGGCGGGCGTTGACCTTCGCGGCCGCTGCCTTGATCCGGGACAGGGCCTCGATGTGGTTGCGCTCGATCCGCAGCCCCGAGACCGGGAAGTTCTCGACAGCCCGCTGGGTCTGGGCCCGCCACTTGGCCTCGGCGGGCACCCGCACCTCGCCCATGCTGTCGCGCTCGATGCGGTACTGCTGCTCCGTCACGTCGGGTCCCCTCGCTCGCCGTCCGGCCACCGCCGGGTCGGCCGCGAGCCTACGCAGACGGGCGAGGCGCGGAGAGGGGCGGAAGCCCCTACAGGGCGGCGCCCTCGCCCGCGCCGAAGTCGACTGCCGCGAACGTGCGGAGCTTCGACAGCTTGTGCTCGCTGTCGACGTACCGGATCGTGCCGCTGCGCGACCGCATCACGATCGACTGAGTGCGCGCCCCGCCGCCGTAGTAGCGGATGCCGCGCAGCAGGCTGCCGGTCGTGATCCCCGTGGCGGCGAAGAAGACGTTGTCGCTGCGGATGAGCTCGTCCGGGCCGAGGACCGCGCCGAGCTCGAGGCCGGCCTCGCGGGCCTTCTGCCGCTCCGCGTCGTCCACAGGTGCGAGCCGGCCCTGGATCGTGCCGCCGAGGCACTTCATCGCGCAGGCCGTGATGATGCCCTCGGGGGTGCC
The DNA here is from genome assembly GCA_030773395.1 of Actinomycetota bacterium. Classification (GTDB taxonomy): domain Bacteria; phylum Actinomycetota; class Actinomycetes; order JALYNB01; family JALYNB01; genus JALYNB01. The sequence continues at coordinate 2,028 of JALYNB010000189.1, read as the reverse complement.
GCCGACGCCCAGCAGCATGTCCACGCCGCTGTCGGGGCGGGCGGTGGCGATGGCGCCGGCCACGTCGCCGTCGAGGATGAAGCGGATGCGGGCGCCTGTGGCCCGGATGTCCTTGACCAGCCCCTCGTGCCGCGGCCGGTCGAGGACGACGACCGTCACGTCCGACGGCGAGCCGCCCTTCGCCTTCGCGACCGCGCGGATGTTGTCGGCGACCGGCGCCTGGATGTCGACGGCACCCGCCGCCTCGGGCCCCGTGGCGAGCTTCTCCATGTAGAAGACGGCCGAGGGGTCGTACATCGTCCCGCGGGGCGCCACCGCCATCACGGCGATCGCGTTGTTCATGCCCTTCGCGGTCAGCGTCGTGCCGTCGACCGGGTCGACCGCGACGTCGCACTCGGGGCCGTGGCCATCCCCGACGAGCTCCCCGTTGAACAGCATCGGGGCCTCGTCCTTCTCGCCCTCCCCGATGACGATCGTGCCGCGCATCGACACCGTGCCGATGAGCTCGCGCATCGCGTCGACGGCCGCCTGGTCGGCCCCGATCTTGTCACCGCGGCCCACCCAGCGGCCGGCCGCGATCGCGGCGGCCTCCGTCACCCGGACCAGCTCGAGGCTGATGTTGCGGTCGGGGGCCGTGCGCTGGACGGCGAGCGCGGAGGGCTGGTCGTCGGCGCTCATGGTGGGTCCTCTCCGCAGGCGGTCAGAGGCGACGCATGCTGCCACGTCGGCGCCGGTGTGCGCCGGTGGCCATCACCCGCGGGTGGCAGAGTGAACGGGTGACGACCACGGCCCTCGACAGGGGCAGGAGCGGGGAGGCGGCGAGGCCGGGCCGCGCCGCGAGCACCCGGGCCGCGCTGCTCGACGCCGCCCGGGAGGTGTTCGCGACCGAGGGCTTCGCCGACGCCTCCATCGCCGACGTCGTGGCCAGGGCCGGCGCCAGCGTCGGCAGCCTCTACCACCACTTCGGCGGCAAGGCCGATCTCTACCTCGCGCTCTACGAGCAGCACGCGACGCGCCAGGAGTCCCGGTCCGCCGAGGCCGTCCGCGCCGCCCAGGCCGCGGGCGTCTCCGACCGGATCGCCCTGTTCGTCGCCGGCGCCCGCGCCTACCTCGAGGGGTGTTGGGAGGAACGCGACCTCGCCCGGCTGTTCCTCGCCGGTGGCGGGCCCCCCGGGTTCGAGCTCGTCGGCCGGGGCCGCTACCGCGAGTGGACGCGCAAGAATGCGATCCTGCTCGCCGCCGACGAGAGCGAGCCGTTCGGTGAGGCCCTGGTGCTGGTGCTCACCACCGTCACCCAGCAGGCCGGCGCCGAGGTCGCCGTCTGCGAGACGGAGCAGCGGGCGCACGAGCTCGCTGAGGAGGTGCTGGGACTGATCGCCCGCATCGGGAGCCCTGCGCTCTGACGTCACGCCCGGGCCAGCGCCGCTGACCGTCGGGACGTCCACACCGCGACGGGCGCCGCCCGGTCGGGGAGGATGGGCGCGTGGCGAGACGGCGGAGGGGCTACGAGCAGGTCCGCGACATGGGCCTGTCGCTCGGGCTGGTGATCGTGTTCGTGTTCGTGACGGTCGCGTTCCTGGGGGGCAGCCTCGGGATCCTGCGGGCCGAGCCCGTGGCGCGGGAGGTCCGCCCGGTCGACTACCGCGAGGCGCTCGGCACGGCCGTGCGGACCGCGGACTACGAGGTGCTGGCCCCGGCCGGCGTGCCCGCCGGGTGGGTCTGCCAGAGCGCGCGGACGTCGCCGGCCGAGCCCGAGGGCCCCGCGTCTGTGCTCCTGCAGATCGGGTTCCTCACCCCGGGGAAGCGCTACGCGAGCGTGGTGCAGACCGACGCCGAGCCCGGCGACGTCCTCGAGTCCCAGCGGCTCGGCGACGAGGTCGAGGGCACCGTCGACGTGGCCGGGCAGGAGTGGGAGCAGCGGCGCCGCGTCGACCGCGACGAGGTCGCGCTGCTGCGCACCGAGGGCGCGCGCACGGTCGTGGTCACCGGGGACGCAGGGGTCGACGACCTGCGCGTGCTGGCGGCCGG
>JALYNB010000188.1 GCA_030773395.1 Actinomycetota bacterium | reverse complement strand
GCCCACGCCGACGACCCGGCCTTGCGGGAGGCGGCCTGCCGGCGGCTCGCCCTGCTGGCTGACGGCGGCTCGGCCGACGTCCCGGCGGTGCCGCTCGCCGACCCGTCGCGGTGGTGGGGGCTCGCGCCGCTGTCCGACGACGGGCCGCTCGTCCGCTCCGACGAGCAGGTCCGCGTCTCGCCGTCCAAGGTCGAGGCGTTCGACACCTGCGCGCTGCGCTGGCTGCTGGAGAGCGCGGTGGGCGTCGCCGGGTCCACCGGCCCGTCGCAGGTGCTCGGCACGCTCGTGCACGCCCTCGCCGAGCTGGCGGCACGCCCCGACCCGCCGGACGAGGAGGCGCTGGTGGCCCGTCTTGACGCCGTCCTGCCCGAGCTCGACCTCGGCGCGCCCTGGGCCGTGGTCCAGCGCCGCGCGGAGGCGGTGGACCAGCTGCGCAAGTTCCTCGCCTGGGCGGCCGGCAACGGGCGCCGGCTCGTCGGCACCGAGCTGCGGGTGCAGGTGCCGGTCGGCAAGCGCGCCGCGCTGAGCGGCAGGGTCGACCGGCTGGAGCGGGACGACCAGGGCCGCGCGGTGGTGGTGGACCTCAAGACCGGGTCGAGCAAGCCCAGCCGCACCGAGCTGGCTCGTCACCCGCAGCTCGGGGTGTACCAGCTCGCCGCCGAGCTCGGCGCGTTCGCCGAGCACGGCCTGCACTCCTCCGGAGGCGCCGCGCTGCTGCAGCTGAAGACAGGCCGGAGGGCCGACGAGCAGGCCCAGCCGGCGCTGGCCGACGACGACGACCCGGGCTGGGCGCGGGCGCTGGTCGAGCGCGTGGTCGAGGGCATGAGCGGGGCGTCGTTCCCCGCCGCGGTCAACGACCACTGCCGCACCTGCGCGGTCCGCAGCAGCTGCCCCGCCTGGCCGGAGGGCGCGGGGGTGGTCCGGTGAGCGTGTCCGTCCCGCTGCGGGCCGCCCCGCCGGGGCTGCCGCTCGACCGGCTGGAGCAGGTGCTCGGGCGACCGGTCAGCGACGAGCAAGGCGCCGTGGTCAGGGCGCCGCTGGAGGCCGGGGTGGTCGTGGCCGGTGCGGGCAGCGGCAAGACCGCGACCATGGTCGCCCGCGTCGCCTGGTTGGTCGGCAGCGGCCACGTGACGCCCGACCAGGTGCTCGGGCTGACGTTCACGAGCAAGGCGGCCGACGAGCTGGCCGGTCGGGTGCGACTGGCGCTGCGGCGGCTGCGCGCCGCGGGCCTGCTCGACCCGACGTCGGTCGAGCTCGAGCCGACGGTCTCGACGTACCATGCCTACGCCGCCCGGCTGGTCCGCGACCACGCGCTGCGGGTCGGACGCGAGCCGGGAGCGCGGATCGTCACGCCCGCGACGAGTTGGCAGCTGGCGGCGCGGGCCGTCGCGGAGCACGACGGGCCCATGGACGCCGTGCGCTGGGCGGAGCCGACGGTCGTGAGGGCCGTGCTCGCCCTCGCCGGCGACCTCGCCGAGCACCTGGTGAGCACCGTCGACGTCGCCGCCCTCACAGCCCGGCTCGCCGCGATGGCCCAGACGGCCACCCCGCTGCGCGCCGCCGGGCGCGACGTGGTGTCCTGCCAGGCCGCCCGCGTGCAGCTCCTGCCGCTCGTGGAGCGCTACGCCCAGGCCAAGCGCGAGCGGGAGCTGCTGGACTTCGGCGACGTCGTCGCGCTGGCGGCGCGGGTGGCCCGGGACTGCCCGGCGGTCCGGGACGGCGAGCGCGCCGCCTTCCGCGTCGTCCTGCTCGACGAGTACCAGGACACCGGCGCGGCGCAGGAGGTGCTGCTGTCCTCGCTGTTCGGCGACGGGCACGCGGTGACGGCCGTGGGCGACCCCTGCCAGAGCATCTACGGGTGGCGCGGCGCCAGCGCCGGCACGCTGCGCCGGTTCCCGTCCGTGTTCGGGGCCCGGGGCAACAGCCCCCGCACGCTGCGCACGACCTACCGCAACGGCGGGCGCGTCCTGCTGCTGGCCAACGCGGTGTCGGAGGAGCTGCGCGGGCAGGGCGTGCCCGTGCCCCGCCTCGAGGCGGCGCCGGGCGCCGAGCAGGCGGGTCTCGTGCGCTGCGCGCTGCTGGGCGACGTCGAGGAGGAGGCGGGCTGGGTCGCCGACCAGGTGCAGGCGGAGCTGGCGGCGCTGCCGCCGTCCGATCGGCACTGGTCGCGGGCGGCGGTGCTGTGCCGCAAGCGCTCGATGTTCCCCCGCCTGCGCGAAGCCTTCGAGGAGCGCGGTGTGCCGGTCGAGGTCGTCGGGCTCGGGGGGCTGCTGTCGGTGCCCGAGGTCGCCGACCTCGTCGCCACGCTGCGGGTGCTCGACGACCCGACCGCCGACGCCGACCTGCTGCGGCTGCTGACCGGTCCACGCTGGCGCCTGGGGCCGCGCGACCTCGCCGTGCTCGGCCGGCGCGCGCGTGAGCTGGTCCACGGTCCGGCCGCGGCCCCCGCCGACCCGGTCGACGCGGTCGTCCTGGGGGTCGACGACAGCCAGGTCGGCTCGCTCGTCGACGCGCTCGACGACCTGCCGCCGGTGACCGGCGACGGCGACCCGCTGTCGCCGGAGGGGCGGTCCCGGCTGGAGGCGCTGCGCGACGAGCTGCGGGCGCTGCGCCGGCGGGTTGACCAGCCGCTGCCCGACCTCGTCGCCGACGTGGAGCGCACCCTCGGCGTGGACGTCGAGGTCGCGGCCCGTCCCGGCGACGGGTCACCCGCCGCCGCCCGAGCCGACCTGGACGCGTTCGCCGACGCGGCCGCCCGGTTCGCCGGCGACGCGGCCCAGGACGGCGGCAGCGGTGCGGTCCTGCCCGCGTTCCTCGCCTTCCTCGAGAGCGCGCAGGAGGAGGAGAACGGGCTCGACATGGGTGCGGTCAGCGGGGCCGACACCGTGAAGCTGATGACCGTCCACGCCGCCAAGGGCCTGGAGTGGCCGGTCGTGGCTGTGCCGGGACTCGCGCGCAGCGCGCGCGGCGGCTCCGCCCTGTTCCCGGCCCGGCCGAGCGCCTCGACCAGCTGGACGGCGAACTCGCGGCTGCTGCCGTTCCTGCTGCGCGGCGACCGCGACGACCTGCCCGGCCTGGACGGCCTCGACCCGGTGAGCCTGGCGCGGCACGCCGAGGCCAACGCAGCCCGCGACGCGCGGGAGGAGCGGCGGCTCGCCTACGTCGCGATGACCCGGGCCGAGCGCGTGCTGCTGTGCTCCGGCCACCACTGGGGCGAGGGCAAGACGGCCCTCGGCCCGTCGTGCTTCCTGCTCGAGGCCCGCGAGGCCTGCGAGCGGGGAGCCGGCGAGGTCGACGTCTGGGTCGACGACGCGCCGGCCGAGAACCGGATCGCCACGAGCAGCCGCACGGCCCCCTGGCCGAGCGTCGAGCCGCCGGCCCCGGCCGGCGTGCGGCGGGCGGCGGGCCGGGTGCGCGAGCTCCTGCACGAGGGCGTGCCCGCAGAGCCCGTCCCGCTGCGCGGACAGGCCGCCGACCTCGTGGCCGGCTGGGACGACGACCTGCGCCCGGGCG
>JALYNB010000187.1 GCA_030773395.1 Actinomycetota bacterium | reverse complement strand
CCAGCCACTGTCGGTGCGCAGCAGTGCGAGGGTGAGAAGGCGGCGCAGGTTGATCGCGCTGACGCGGAGGCGCTCGGGCAAGACCACCTCGCTGGCCGTTCCCGCCGTCCTGGACGCGCCCGGCCCGCTCGTGGCCACGAGCAACAAGGCGGACCTGTCGACGGCAACCGCACAGCTGCGCGGCGAGGTGGGGCGGGTGTGGACGTGGACGTTCGACCCCCAACAGATTGCCCGCCCCCCGCACCTGGTGGTGGGACCCGGTCCGGGAGCTCGTCGACGTCGAGAGCGCCGAGCGCCTCGCAGCCACTTCGCGCTCACCGTCGACGACGACCGCAGCCGGGACATCAGGGGCCCCGCCGCCCAAGAGCTCCTCGCCGCCCTGCTCATGGCCGCCCGCTGTGCCGGCCGAGATCTCCTCGCCGTCTACGCCTGGCTGAGCGACGAACGCGCCCCCGAACCGGTCAGCCTGCTGCGCGACGCGGGGCTGCATGCCCTCGCCGACTCGCTCGCCGGCGTCCAAGGCAGCCCGGCGGAGACGCGGGGGTCGGTGTTCTTCACCGCCCGCACCGCCGCTCGCTGCCTGCGCGACCCGAACATCACCGCCTGGGTCACCCCACCCCCGGAAGAGGACCAGGAGGACTCTGACGGTCGAACGACGCAGTGCTAGAGCGGTTCGACCCCGCCGCCTTCGTCTCGAGCCCGGCACCCTCTACCTGCTGAGCAAGGACGGGGGCGGCAGCGCTTCCCCTCTCGTTGCTGCTCTGACCGACCGGGTGCTGCGGGAGGCGACGCTCGCCGCGGAACGGGCTGGAGGCCGGCTGGATCCGCCGCTGGTGGCGGTGCTAGACGAGGCGGAAACGTCTGCCGCATCGCCGACCTCTCCCAGCTCTACAGCCACCTCGGGTCCCGCGGGATCGTCCCCCTCACCCTCCTGCAGTTCTACCCGCGGGCCCGGTCGGTGTGGGGGGAGGCGGGGTCCGAGACGCTCTGGTCCGCCGCCACCATCAAGCTCCTCGGCGCTGGCTCGACGACGCCGCCTTCACCGACGACGTCAGTCACCGACCCCGCCTACGGCTGGGCCGCGGAGTGCGAGCGGCTGTTCCGCACCCATCCGGCGCGGATCTGCCGAGAGGACAACGCCGTGGCGCACGTCAGCGACGTGGAGTCCCCGACCGACCAAGCGGGCGTTCACCCGCGACGAGCTGCAGGCCCTGTTCGACCATGCCGACGCCCAGGTTCCCGCCGCCCGCGCCGCCGGGCGGAAGGGCGCGTTGACCGCGTTCCGGGACGCCGTCGCGCTCAAGACCGCCTACGCCTGGGGGCTGCGCCGCAACGAGCTGCGGATGCTCGACGTCGTCGACCTCGGCCTCAACCCTCGGGCCCCCGAGTTCGGCCGGTTCGGGGTGGTCTACGTCCGGCACGGCACGGCACGGCGATGCGCGGCGCCCCGCCGAAGCGGCGCAGCGTGCTGACGATCTGGGACTGGGCCGCCGACAGCCTCGAGGAGTGGGTCGCAAACGTCCGCGGCCGCTACCCGACGGCGGGCGGGCCGGCGCTGTTCCCCTCCGAGCGGTCCGGCCGGGTCGACCTGACCTCTCTGAACCGCATGTTCGCGCGCTACCGCCGGGAGGTGGGCCTCGACGACGCGCTCGACCTGCACTCGCTGCGCCGCTCCTACGTCACCCACCTGATCGAGGACGGCTTCGACGCGCTGTTCGTGCAGCAGCAGGTCGGGCACGAGCACGCCTCCACCACCTCCCTGAGACGAGCACCAGCTGGCCTAGGCTGGCGAGAACCGCGACAGCGAACCCGACCGCCATCAGTCTGCATGACCTGAGGCGGTGACCCGGTGCCACTCGCGCAGCTCCTGCCCATCAGCGGCCAGGTGGCGCACCGCCTGCCATAGCGGCCGAGCCCGGTCGGCCGGGGGAACGGCGTCGAGTTTGACGAAGACGACCTGCCCGGCGCCGAGCCTGAGCGTGGGGGCGCCGAACACGCCGAGCTTCTTCGCCGCAGCGTGCTCGGCGGCCACCATGGCGAACCCCGCGTCGCGGTCGAAGCCGCGCAGTCCCGCGTCCCGGCCGAACCCGAGGATGTCTTCGGTGCTCAGCCGCCCGGGCTTCTCGTGCCAGGCGGTGAACATCCGCCGCCGGTAGCCGTCGAGGTCCCCGCCCTGGGCGCGGACCTGTTGGTGCACTGCGAGCGCGATCAGCGACACGTTGTCGGCGTACTCGGCCCGGTCGAATACCGGTCCCCGGCCGTTTCGAGCGTTCTGCTCCAGGAGTGAGAACGGCCGCCACACCAGCTCGGTGCTGTCCAACGCGTCTAGCCAGTGCCGGGCGCGGTTGGAGAACCCGCAGGTGTAGTCGAAGAACACATCGAAGCTCATCACCGGTCTCCTGACCTTCTGGGGTGACATGGGTGTCCCTCACGGGGCGACTTGGGCTCTCCCGGCCAGCCGCCCCTGGTTCAGTCGTGTTCCTCTTCGTTGGCGGTGTGGATGGCGTGGCCGCCGTACTGGTTGCGCAGCAGGGCGACGGCCTTGGCCGCGGGCCAGTCGCGGTCGCGGTAGGCCATGAGCATCTGCTGAGAGGTGCTGGTGACCGGGGTGGGGATGTCGCGGTCCAGGCCCCACTTGATGACCCACTTGACCTCACCGGTGTCCTCCACGTAGGTGGACAACTGGTCGAGTCCGGGGAGCACGTGGGAGGCCAGGCCGATGCCGCCCTCACGCAGGCCGTGCCCCATCAGCTCGACCAGCCAGCTGCGGATGACGCTGCCGTGGTTCCAGTGCTCGAACAGCGCCGGCAG
>JALYNB010000186.1 GCA_030773395.1 Actinomycetota bacterium | reverse complement strand
TCCCGGTCGAGCCGCGCGCCCGGCCCGGCCGCCCGCTCCGCTCCGCGCCGTGCCCGCCTGGCGCTCAAGCGGATCGACCCGTGGTCGGTGCTCAAGCTGAGCCTCGTGCTCTCGCTGGCGCTGTTCGTCGTCGGCCTCGTCGCCGTCGCCGTGCTCTACGGCGTGCTGGAGGGCATGGGCGTCCCCCAGGCCGTGAACGAGACCGTCTCCGAGGTCACCGCGGGAGCCGGCGGCGAGGCGGGGATCGGTGACGTGCTCACCCTGCGGCGGGCGCTGACGGTGACCGCGGTCGTGGGCGTCGTCAACGCCGTGCTGCTGACCGCGCTGGCCACGCTGTCGGCGTTCCTCTACAACCTCTGCGCGGACGTCGTGGGCGGCATCGACGTGACGTTGTCCGAGCGCGACTGAGGCGGCGGTACCGCTCTGGGAGCGCCGGAGCGTGCGCTACGCTCTCGTCGTGCCCGCCGGGAGTGGCGGGGCGCACCGGGGCCTGTAGCTCAGGCGGTTAGAGCGCATCCCTGATAAGGATGAGGCCGGAGGTTCAAGTCCTCCCAGGCCCACCCCGGCGGCGCGGCAGGAGGCGGACGTGCGGTGGATCGTCGTCCCGGTCCTGGTCGTCGCCGTCGCGACGGTCCTCCGGTCCCGCCGACAGCGGGACGACGAGCACCTCTGGACGGAGGCCCCGCACCCGCCCGACCTGCGCTGACTTCCCGACGCGATGACAGAGATGACCCGGGTGCCCACCCACCCCGGGGGACGTAGCTCAACTGGCAGAGCACCGCCTTTGCAAGGCGGGGGTTGTGGGTTCGAGTCCCATCGTCTCCACCGAGTCCCATCGTCTCCACCGAGTCCCGTGCCCGAGCGGCGGGACAGAGGCGGCGCGTGACGACGCTGCCCGCGGACGCGTCTGATGGTCCTCGCCCACCTCGACGAGCTCTGGCGGCGGCGCGATCGGCTGAGGCTGCTGCTCCGGGTCGACCCGAGCGTCGACGAGGGGGCCTGGCAGCAGCACGGCGCCCTGCTCGCGCGGGACCGCACCCGCGTGGAGGTCGAGGCGGCGGTGCGGCTGGGCCAGCAGGAGTGGTGACCCCCGCCCTGACGGAGCGGCAGCGGCGGGTGGTGCAGCGCGTCGAGGGCCGGCGGCGCCGGCGGCAGCAGCGGCGCGGCCGGCCGGGCCCCGAGTGACCGGTGGCCGTGCGAGGCACTCCGGACGATCCCCTACACTCGTCGCCAGCACCTGGGGCTGTAGCTCAGCTGGAAGAGCACCTCGCTGGCAGCGAGGGGGTCAGGGGTTCGAGTCCCCTCAGCTCCACCCTCCACGGAGGGGCAGCCGTGTCGGCTGCCCCTCCCGGCGTCCGGGGCAGCAGGGTTCCCCGCGGGCCCGCCGGGGAGTGTGACGAGGTGCGCAGCACCCCCGCCCCGCCCCGGACTGCCACGCGCGAGCGCCGCGCCTACGCTGAGGTGTGACCATCCTCAACCAACCGCTGCTGACGACGCTGTCGACGCGCACGGTGCGGATGACCTCACCCGGGTCCCTGCTCGGGCTGCTCCCGGACGACGCCCCGGTGGCCTGGGTGCGCGCCGGTGAGGGCCTCGTCGGCTGGGGTGAGGCCGCGCGGATCGAGCTCACGGGGCCCCACCAGGTGAGCCGCGCGGAGCGCTGGTGGGCCGAGCTGGTCGCCACCGCGCAGGTGACCGACGAGGTGGCGCTGCCCGGCAGTGGTCTCGTCTGCTTCGGCTCGTTCGCGTTCGACGCCGAGGCCTCGTCGTCCGTCCTGGTCGTCCCCGAGGTCGTCGTCGGTCACCAGCAGGGCACCTGGTTCCTCACGACCGTGGCGGGCCGGGAAGCCGCCCCGCCCCGGTCCCTGGCGACCCGGCCGACGGGACCGGTCACGTACGACGAGCGCGGCGCGTCGGCCGCGGACTTCCCGGCGATCGTCGCGGAGGTGGTCGAGCGCATCCGCCGGGGCGAGGTCGCGAAGGTGGTGCTCGCCCGCGACGTCGTGGCCCGCACGGAGCAGCCCCTCGACCTGCGGGGCCCGCTGCGCCGGCTCGCTGCCCGGTACGACGACTGCTGGACCTTCGCGGTCGACGGGCTGTTCGGCGCCACGCCGGAGCTGCTGGTGCGGCTCGCGGACGGCGTCGTGACCAGCCGCGTGCTCGCCGGCACGACCCCGCGCGGCGACGAGGCCGCCGACCGCGAGCGCGCCGACGGGCTGCTCGCGTCGGCCAAGGAGCGGGAGGAGCACGCCCACGCGGTCACCTCGGTGCGCGACGCGCTCGCCCCGCTGTGCACGGCCATGGACGTGCCCGACGAGCCGTTCGTGCTCACGCTGCCGAACCTCATGCACCTCGCGACGGACGTGAGCGGCGTCGCGGCCGACAGCGCCACGGTGCTCAGCCTGCTCGAGGCACTGCACCCCACCGCGGCGGTCTGCGGCACCCCGCGGCGGGTCGCCCAGGAGGTGCTGCGGGAGGTCGAGCGGCTCGACCGCGGGCGGTACGCCGGGCCGGTGGGCTGGCTCGACGCGCGCGGCGACGGCGAGTGGGGGATCGCCCTGCGGTGCGCCCAGGTCGATCGCGACGACCCCACGCGGGTCCGCCTGTTCGCCGGCTGCGGGATCGTGGCCGACTCCGACCCGGCCGCGGAGCTCGCCGAGAGCGAGGCCAAGATGCGGCCGGTGCGCGAGGCGCTGCAGGCCTAGCCGCCGTCGAGCAGGAGCGGCCCGACGGCGTCGGCGACGGCGCGGCGCAGGTCGCGGTCGAGAGCGGCGGCCGCGTCCCGGCTCGTGCGCACGCGGACGACGCGCAGGCCGGGCCGCGGCGTGAGCAGGTTCGTCAGTTCGGCGGGGGTGCGCGCCTCGGTGCACGCGGTTCCGCTGGCCGCGCAGAGCGCCGCGAGGTCGGTGCCGTGCGGCGTGCCGAAGACGCGCTCGAACGCGTCCGCGTGCTCCGGGCCGCCCTGCTCGAGCAGGCTGAAGATGCCGCCGCCGTCGTTGTCGACGACGACGATCGTGAGGTCTGGCCGGGGTTCGGCCGGGCCGAGGAGCAGCCCGTTCGCGTCGTGCAGGAACGTCAGGTCGCCGAGCAGGGCATACGCCGGGCCGCCGCCGGCCGCCTGCGAGGCCAGCGCCGCGCCGACCGCGGTGGAGACCACCCCGTCGATCCCCGCGACCCCGCGGTTCGCGACGACCTCGACGCCCTCGCGGGGCTGCTGCAGGCCCAGGTCGCGCACGGGCTTGCTGCTGCCGACGACGAGG
>JALYNB010000185.1 GCA_030773395.1 Actinomycetota bacterium | reverse complement strand
GCCCGCATCTCGGTCAGTGCCTCGGACAGGGGGCCGCGCGCGGTGGACCGCAGGTCCTCGACCGCCGCGAGCAGGGGCCCGGTGGCGGCGGTGCGCAGCTCCGCGAGCGCCTCGGCCAGCGGGCCGGACGCGGCCTCCCGCAGCTCGGCCACGGCCGCCGTGAGGGCGCCCTCCGAGCCGGACCGCAGCTCGTCGAGCCCCGTGAGGATCGACTCGTCGGTGGAGCTCAGGTGGACGAGCACGTCGCGGACCTGCCCGTGCTGCTCCTCGGAGCGGGCCAGCAGCTCGTCGCGGGTCGTGACGAGGGCGCCGCGCACCCCGGCCTCGGTCTCGGTGAGCAGGCGGGACACCTCCGAGCTCAGCTCGGCGAGCCAGGCGGGCGCCTCGTCCTGCCGCAGGCCGCTGGTCAGCCCGTCGAGGGCCGTGCCGACCCGCTCGAGCCGCTCCCGCAGCTCGGTCGTCGCCGTGCGGCTGACGCCCAGGGTCATCTCCGCGCTGGCCGAGACCTCCTGGCTGGCCTCGCGGAGCTCCGCGACGCCCGAGCGCAGCAGGTCACGGGCCTCCGTCGCGAGACCGCCGAGCCTGGTGGCCAGCTGGCGGCCCGCGTCGTCGGTGGCCTTGTCGAACGCGGGCCCGACGGCCTCCTTGCGCACGCGCGCGACGAGGGTGTCACCCAGGCCGTTGAGCGCCGCCGTGACCGCCTGCCCGATCTCCCCCGGCAGGCCCGCGGCGACCTCGTCGAGGCGGGCGCCGACCTCCTCCACCTGGCCGGCGACGCCGTCGACGAGGTCGGCGGTCTCCTCGCCCGTGGTCGCCGCGGACTCCAGGCGGCTGCGCAGGTCGGCGACGTCGGTCTGCAGCGCGGTGATGCGCTCGTCGGGGACGACGGGCGGCAGCGGCCCGGCCGCGACGAGCTCACCGCTCTCCGTGCGCACGGGAGCGGCCCGCAGCTCGGCCCGCAGCGCGGCGACCTCCTCGCGCGCCGACGCGAGGCCCTCGCCGAGATCGGCCAGCTCGTCGCGCAAGGCGTTCAACGTGACCGCCAAGCGCGGGGGACCCGCCCCGTCTTCATCCGGAGTGCTCACCGGAGTGCCTCCTGCCGCATGCGCAACGTGACGAGCGGCGAGTCTAGGGACACCTCAGACGAGCGGGAGACGTGCGCGGAGACCCGTGGACGGCTGCGCCCGCCCACCGGGCTCCGTCCTCAGCCCGGCAGCCGGTGGATCGGCCGCCACCGGGTCGGCCAGCGCCGCGGCCCGGCGCTCGGCGGGCACGGGGCCGTACGACGTGCTGCGCTGCCGGGAACGCCGACCGGCGGAGGCGGCGAGCGCCTCGAGCTCCTGCACGCTGCGGCGCGACCCGTGGCGGCTGCCCGCCATCCGGCTGATGGTCTCCTCCATCAGCGTGCCGCCGAGGTCGTCGACGCCACCCGCCAGCACCTGGCGCGTGCCCTGCTCGCCGAGCTTCACCCAGCTCGCCTGCACGTGCGCGATGCGGCCGTGCAGGAGCAGCCTTGCCACCGCGTGCACGGCGCGGTTCTCCTGAGCCGTGGGCCCCGGACGGGCGATGCCCGCGAGGTACAGCGGCGCGTTGTGGTGCACGAACGGCAGCGGCACGAACTCGGTGAACCCGCCGGTCTCGGACTGCAGGCGCGCGAGCAGGCGCAGGTGCGAGACCCAGTGCGCGGGTGTGTCCACGTGGCCGTACATCATCGTGCTCGTCGTCGGCAGCCCCACCTCGTGCGCCGTCTGCACGACCTCGACCCACGCCGCCGCCGGCAGCTTTCCCTTCGTGAGCACCCACCTGACGTCGTCGTCGAGGATCTCGGCCGCCGTGCCGGGGAGCGAGTCGACGCCGGCGTCCTTCGCGGCGAGCAGCCACTCGCGGAGGGACAGGCCGGACCGGCTCGCCCCGTTCACGACCTCCATGGGGCTGTACGCGTGCAGGTGGATGCCGGGCGCCCCGCGCTTGACGGCACGCGCGAGCGCGAAGTAGCCGTCACCGGCGAGCTTCGGGTCGATGCCGCCTTGCATGCAGACCTCGGTCGCCCCGGCCTGCCACGCCTCGGCGGCGCGCGCCGACACGTCGTCGAGGGACAGCGCGTAGGCGTCCGCGTCGCCGCGCCGCTGCGCGAACGCGCAGAAGCGGCAGCCGGTGTAGCAGACGTTCGTGAAGTTGACGTTGCGGTTGACGACGTAGGTGACCTCGTCGCCCACGGCGTCGCGACGCACGTCGTCGGCGAGCGCGGCCAGCGCGTCGAGCTCTGCCCCGGGCTGCGCGTCGAGCAGCGCGAGTGCGTGCGTGTCGCTGATGCCCGCCGGCTCGTCCTGCGCCGCGCGCAGCGCCTGCACGACTGCCGGGCGCAGCACCTCGCGGCGGGCGGACGGCTTGTGCACGCGTGCCTGCTCGGGGACGAGTGCGGCGAGCGCCTGCATGTCGCCGTACGCGGACGCAGCGTCGCTGCGCAGAGCGTCCGTCCGCCCGGTGGTGTCGATGCTCGCGTGCAGGTCCGTCCGGCCCGCGGCGACGTCCAGCCCACCGTCCGGCTCCTGCCAGGCGCGCCCCTCGGGGCGCCGCCCCTCGACGGCGAGGCCGTCTGCACCGGCGAGCGCCGCCACATGCGGCTGCACGCGCGGGTCGATCCAGGCCTCCCCGCCCAGCACGTACGGCGGGTGCGCGGTCAGGCGTTCGCGCAGCACGAAGCCCGCCTCGGCAGACGCCTGCGCGAGCAGGTCCAGGTCGGGCCACGGCCGCTCAGGGTTCACGTGGTCGGGCGTCAACGGGCTCACGCCGCCCCAGTCGTCGACGCCGGCTCCGAGCAGCAGGCGCGTCTCGGCGAGGTCCACGAGGTTCGGCGGCGCCTGCAGGCGCACGCCCGGGCCGAGGACGAGCCGGGCCACGGCGACCGTGGCGAGGAACTCCTCCAGCCCCACGTCGGGCACCGAGCGCATCGCCGTGTCCGGCTTGGCGCGGAAGTTCTGGACGATGACCTCCTGCACGTGCCCGTGCAGGCGCGCGGTGCGGCGGATCGCGAACAGGCTCTCCGCCCGCTCCGTCGCGGTCTCCCCGATGCCGACCAGGATCCCGGTCGTGAACGGCACCGCCAGACGGCCGGCGTCGTCGAGCACGCGCAGGCGCACGTCCGGGTCCTTGTCGGGGCTGCCGGCGTGCGGCTGCCCCGGCTCGTCGTACAGCCGCCGGCTCGTCGTCTCGAGCATCATCCCCATCGACGGCGCGACGGGCTTGAGCCTCTGCATCTCCTGCCACGTCATGACGCCGGGGTTGAGGTGCGGCAGGAGTCCCGTCTCCTCGAGCACGGCGATGGCGCAGGCGCGGACGTACTCGAGCGTGCTCGCGTAGCCCCGCTCCTCGAGCCAGGCACGCGCCTGCGGCCAGCGGCGTTCGGGCCGGTCGCCGAGCGTGAACAGGGCCTCCTTGCAGCCGAGCGCTGCCCCGCGGCGGGCGAGGGCGACCACCTCGTCGCGCTCCAGGTAGAGCGAGTGCAGCCGCGCGGGTGCCGCGGCGAAGGTGCAGTAGTGGCACCGGTCGCGGCACAGCCGGGTGAGCGGGACGAAGACCTTGCGGCTGTAGGTGACCGTGCCGGGTCGGCCTGCGCTGGCCAGCCCCGCGTCCCGCACCGCCGCGGCGCTCCGGCAGAGCTCGGCGAGCTGGTCAGAACCGGCCAGACCCCGCGCATGGAGCAGTACGCTCGCTTCGGGGACGTCCAAAGGGCGGCCGTCCCGGGCGCGCCGCACGGCGCGTCGCAGCGCTGACTCGCTGGGCGACCGCTCGGCCCCGGGCGGGGTGGGGGGTGGCAGGGCCATGACCGGACCCTATGGGGGCGAGACCGGGCGGAGGCCGAACGGTCACCCGGCCGGGGGCTCCAGTGGGCGGCCCCCTCTGCCGATGACCACCCTGGGGTGGCCTCCGCCCGCCCGGCACGCGCAGGACGGGGAAGCATGACCACACGGAGCCGGACCAGCCCCATGAGGTGGTCCCCCGCCCGGCCGGCACACCTGGGGTCCCTGACGCGGGGAGCCGTATCGGGCGTGACCGCGGTGGCGCTGCTCGTGCCCCTCGCAGGAGCGGCGCAGGCCGCGGCCGCAGCCCCGCCCACCAGCCCGCCCGCAGCCACAGCCCCGTCCGCGGCCCTCCCGGCCCCGGCCGGCGACGCGCCGCCGGGGCACGACGACGACACCGTGCTCGTGCGCTTCCGGCCCGTCCTGACCGAGCCCGGCCAGGAGCAGGTGGTCGCCGAGTCCGGGGCCCAGCTCGGGAAGGACGTCGGTGCCAGCGGCTGGACGAGGGTCGACACCGCCGGCCGCGACCCGGAGCAGGTCCGGGCGGAGCTCGCACGCGACCCGGCCGTGGCCGAGGCCGAGCTCGACCCCGTGCGCACGACGCTGGCGACCCCGAACGACCCCCTCTACGCGCGTCAGGCCGGACTGGGCGCGCTGCGGCTGCCGGCCGCCTGGGACGTGACCACGGGCAGCACGTCGACGGTCATCGCGGTGCTCGACACCGGCGTGGACGCGCGTCACCCCGACCTCGCCGGCCGGGTCCTGCCGGGCACGGACGTCGTCAACCGCGACGGCGACCCGGCCGACGACAACGGGCACGGCACGGGCGTCGCGGGAGTGGCCGCCGCGAACGCGGGCAACGGTGTGGGCGTCGCGGGTGTCGACTGGAAGGCGCGGGTGCTGCCCGTCAAGGTGCTCGGCTCCACCGGGCAGGGACGTGACTCCGACATCGCCGAGGGCATGCGGTGGGCGGTCGACCGGGGGGCGACGGTCATCAACCTCAGCCTGGGCGGCGGGGGCCGCTCGGGCGTCCTCACCGACGCGGTCGAGTACGCACTCGGCCGCGGCGTGGTCGTGGTCGCTGCCGCCGGCAACACCGGGATGCAGGAGGAGTCCTTCCCTGCGGCGATCCCCGGGGTCATCGCCGTGGCCGCGACCGACAACTCCGGGGCGCCCGCCACGTTCTCGACCACCGGGCCCTGGGTCGACGTCGCCGCGCCCGGCACGGGGGTCGCGACGCTCGGGCTGTCGTGGTCGCGGTCGTCGTACGTGGCCATGACCGGCACGTCCTTCGCGGCCCCGCTCGTGTCCGGCGTCGTCGGCCTCGTGCAGGCGCGGCACCCCGACTGGGACGCCGGCCGCGTGCACGAATGGCTGCGCTCGACCGCGCGCGACGTGGCCGCCCGCGGGTTCGACACGCGTACCGGG
>JALYNB010000184.1 GCA_030773395.1 Actinomycetota bacterium | reverse complement strand
GGCGGAGGCCGCCCGGCTCGAGAGGGAGGCGGTCGGCCTGGAGCGGGCCGGCGTCGCCGACCCCCGGGCCGGGCCGCACTGGTGATCGAGCGGATGACGCGGTGACCGACCCAGGGCGCGGCAGGGCTCAGCTGACGGGCCGGAAGCGCGGTCGTCCCTGCCGGGGTGTCGACCAGCCCGCGAGCGTGCGCACGGAGACCGGCGGGCCGGCCACCGGGTAGAGCGGGCGGTAGACCACGGCCGGCTCCCCCTCGTCGGCGCCGTCGGCAAGCAGCGCCATGCCCAGCACCTCGTACCGACCACCCCCGTCGTGCTCATAGGTCCCGGGCGGCACGGGGTCGTCCGCGGTGCCCCAGGGGGTGGGGCCCGCACTCACCGGGTGGCCCCCTCCGCCGACCGCGCGGAGGGGTCGGCCGAGGGCGCGTCGCTGGGGACGGGGCGGCCGACGACGCCGTGCAGGTGGCACGCGGCCGTGCGGCGCTCGCCGACCTCCTGCAGGGTCGGGTCGACCCCCGGGCAGGCGTCGAAGACGTCGGGGCACCGGGTGCGGAAGCGACAGCCGCTCGGGGGCGCGACGGGGCTCGGCACGTCGCCGGTGAGCACGATGCGGCGCCGTCCCCGCTCCACGACCGGGTCGGGCTGGGGCACGGCCGAGAGCAGGGCGCGGGTGTAGGGGTGCGCCGGGTCGCCGTACACCTGATCGCGGTCGCCGACCTCCACGATGCGCCCGAGGTACATGACCGCCACGCGGGGCGACAGGTGCGCCACGGCGGCGAGGTCGTGCGCGATGAACAGGTAGGCGACGCCGAGCTCCCGCTGCAGGCGGCGCAGCAGGTTCATGACCTGCGCCTGCACAGACACGTCGAGGCTCGCGATCGGCTCGTCGAGCACGATGAGGTCGGGCTCGACGGCGAGCGCGCGGGCGATCCCCACGCGCTGCAGCTGGCCGCCGGACATCTCGTGGGGGAAGCGCCCGGCGAACTCGGGGGCGAGCCCGACCATCCGCAGGAGCTCGGCGACGCGCTCCCCGTGCCGCCCGCGGTGCAGCCCGTGGATCTCCAGCGGCTCCGCGATGCTCCTGCCCACGCTGCGTCGGGGGTTCAGCGAGGCGTGCGGGTCCTGGAACACCATCGCCATCCGCCGACGCAGGGCCCGCAGCCCCCGGCCGCCGGCGGCCGTCACGTCCTGGCCGTCGAGCAGGACGCGGCCTCCCGTCGGCTGCACGAGGCGCAGGAGCGCGAGCCCGGTGGTGGACTTCCCGCAGCCGGACTCCCCGACGAGGCCCAGCGTCTCGCCGCGCCCGAGGCTGAAGCTCACGCCGTCGACGGCCCGGACGGCGGCGCCCCGGACGCCCCGCAGGGGGAAGTGCACCTGGAGGTCGTCGACCTTCAGCAGCGGCGCGCTCATCGCGGAGCACCTCGCAGCGCCGGAGCGTCGGCGTAGAAGGCGCGGACCCGGTGCCCAGGCGCGACCTCGACCAGCGGCGGCGGCTCGGTCTCGCAGCGGGGGTCGTCCCGCACCGGGCAGCGGGGCCAGAACTGGCAGCCCGGGGGTCGGGCGGCCGGGTCGGGCGGCAGCCCCTCGATCGTCACGAGGTCGACGCCCGGCTCACTGATCACGGGGAGGGCGCCGAGCAGCCCGCGGGTGTACGGGTGGCGGGGGTCGGCGTACAGGGCGTCGACGGGGGCCTCCTCCACGACCTGTCCGGAGTACATGACGAGCACGCGGTCGGCGAGCCCCGCGACGACGCCGAGGTCGTGAGTGATCCACAGCACCGCCATCCCGAGCTCGCCCTGCAGGCGCTTGACCAGCTCGACGATCTGCGCCTGCGTCGTGACGTCCAGCGCGGTCGTCGCCTCGTCGGCGATCAGCACCGCGGGCTCGCACGCCAGCCCGATGGCGATCATCACGCGCTGCCGCATGCCGCCGGAGAACTGGTGGGGGAAGTCGCTGAGCCGGCGTCGGGCGTCCGAGATCCCGACGAGCGTGAGCAGCTCGGCCGCGCGGTCGTCGGCGGCCCGGCCTCGCAGGCCGAGGTGCTCCGTCAGCGACTCCGTGATCTGCAGCCCGATCGGGAGCACGGGGTTCAGCGAGCTCATCGGGTCCTGGAACACCATCCCGATCCCGGGCCCCCGCACGCGGCGCAGGTCGTCCTCGGCGGCCCCGACCAGCTCGCGGCCCCCGAACAGGACCGACCCGCCGATCCGCGCGGGCGGCGTGGGCAGCAGACCGGTGAGCGCGAGCGCGCTCACGCTCTTGCCGCTGCCGGACTCGCCGACTACCGCGAGCGTCTCGCCGGCCCGCAAGTCGTAGCTCACGCCGTTGACCACGCGCGCGCGGCCCCGCTCGGTGCCGAACTGCACCTTGAGGTCACGGACGGCGAGGACGGGTTCGCCCGGGGTCGCGCCGGGCCCCGCCCCCAGGGGGCTGTCCAGCGCTGTGCTCACGCGACCCCCCGCGCGGCGATCGCGGACCGTTGCCGCGGGTCGAGGGCGTCGCGCAGCGCGTCACCCACGAGGTTGAACGACAGCACGGTGACGAGGATCGCGAGCCCCGGGAACACCGCCATCCACCAGGCGATCTCCACGAAGCCCCTCCCCTCGAACAGCAGCCGCCCCCACGACGGGTTCGGCGGCTGGACGCCGAGCCCGACGAACGACAGCGCGGCCTCGGTCAGGATCGCAAAGGCGAGGCTCAGCGAGGTCTGCACGAGGATCGGGCCCAGCACGTTGGGCAGCACGTGCAGCCGGAGCAGCCTCAGGTCGGAGGCTCCCAGCGACCGGGCGGCGCGCACGTACACCTGCTCGCGCACGGTGAGCACGCTCGCCCGGGTGATCCGCGCGAAGATCGGCACGTAGACGATCCCGATGGCGAGCATGGTGTTGGTCGAGCCGGGCCCCCGCACCGCGAGGATCGCGATGGCCAGCAGGATCGCCGGGAAGGCGAACAGCATGTCCATGACCCGCATGACGGGGTCGTCGAGACGGCGGTAGAAGCCCGCGACGAGCCCGAGCGGCACGCCGATGACGAGCGCGATCGCGACCGAGACGACCGCCACCTGCACCGACACCCGGGACGCGATGAGCACCCGGGAGAACGTGTCACGGCCCTGGTCGTCGGTGCCGAACCAGTGCTCGCCGCTCGGCGGCAGCAACTGCGCGTTCAGCACGTCGCCCTCGTTCGCCCCGTACGGCGCCAGCGCGGGACCGGCCAGCGCCGCGAGCAGCAGGAGGCCGAGCACGACCAGGCCGCCGACGGCCGGCTTGTTCGACAGCAGGGCCCGGGCGATCGCGCTGCGGGTCGCGCGGTGCGGCGGCGGGGCCTCCGTCG
>JALYNB010000183.1 GCA_030773395.1 Actinomycetota bacterium | reverse complement strand
CGTCGGTGGTGCGGCTCCGCGAGCCGGGCGACCGCGAGGGCGACTCCGACCGCGAGCGCGACGACCGCGGCGACGTCCTCGACCCCGGCCGCCCGCGGCTCGTCGCGCTGCGCGTGCTCGTGCTCGCGTTGGTCGTCACGCTGCTGGGCCGTCTCTGGTTGCTGCAGGTCGTGGACGGCGAGCAGCTCGCGGCGGCCGCCGAGAGCAACCGCATCCGTGAGGTGGTGACCGCGCCCGCGCGCGGGGAGGTGCTGGACGCCAGCGGCCGGCCGCTCGTGCGCAACCGGACGTCCCTCGTCGTCACCGTCGACCGCGGACGCCTGCAGCGGGAGACCGACGACGTCGAGGAGGCCGCCGTCTGGGCCCGGCTCGCCGAGGTGCTGGGCCGCCCGGCCGACGAGCTCGCGGCGAGCAGCCGGGTGTGCGGCGGTGGCGTGGAGTCGCCCTGCTGGAACGGGTCGCCGTACCAGCCGGTGCCCGTCGCGGAGGACGTCCCGCTCGACCTCGCCCTGCGGATCTCCGAGCACGCCGAGCAGTTCCCCGGCGTCGAGGCGGGGCTGCAGGCGCTGCGCGAGTACCCGAACGGGACGCTCGCCGCGCACCTCCTCGGCTACGTCGCCCCGATCTCGGAGACGCAGCTGGCCGACCCCGCGTACGCCGGCTACCGGCAGACCGACTCCGTCGGACGCGGCGGCCTCGAGGAGGTCTACGACGCGGACCTGCGCGGCGAGACGGGGGTGCGCCGTGTCGCCGTCGACCGGTTCGGCGTGGTCGAGGGCGTCGTGGACGAGAGCGCGCCGCGGCCGGGGAGCCACCTCGTCACCAGCCTCGACGGGGGCGTGCAGCGCGTGGTCGAGGAGGCCCTCGCCCGCGGGGTCGACAAGGCGGGCAGCGACGAGGCGGCTGCGGTCGTCCTCGAGGCGGGGACGGGGCGCGTCGTGGCCATGGCCAGCTACCCGTCGTACGACCCGGGCGTGTTCGTGGGGGGCGCGAGCACCGAGGAGTTCGCGGCGTTGACCGACGAGGCGGCCGGCGTGCCGCTGCTGAACCGGGCGGTGCAGGGGCAGTACCCGCCGGCGTCGACCTGGAAGGTCGTGACGACCGCCGCGGCGGTCGAGTCGGGGCGGGCCGACCTGCGCGGCCGCTACTCGTGCCCGGGCTCGATCTCGATCGGCAACACGGTGAAGCGCAACTTCCGCGGGATCGACCAGGGCGTGATGGACCTGCGGAACGCGCTCATCAAGTCGTGCGACACGATGTTCTACACGTTCGCGGTGAACGACTGGTACGCCGACAACGGCCGCGTCGAGGACGGCGAGGCGCCGCAGGAGTCGCTGCAGGCAATGGCCCGCGCGTTCGGGTTCGGCTCGCCGACGGGGGTGGACCTGCCGAGCGAGTCCTCCGGGCGGGTCACGGACCGCGGCTTCAAGCAGCAGCGGTGGGAGGCGAACAAGGACACCTACTGCCGGGACGCCGAGAGCGGCTACCCGGACGTGAAGGACCGCGCGCGGCGCGCATTCCTTCACCGGCTCGCGAAGGAGAACTGCAGCGACGGCTGGCGCTACACCGCCGGTGAGCACGCGAACCTCGGCATCGGTCAGGGCGAGACCGTGGTGACGCCGCTGCAGCTCGCGACGGCGTACGCCGCCCTGGTCAACGGGGGCACGCTTTACGCCCCGCGACTGGCGAAGGCGGTCGTGTCCCCGGACGGGCAGACGGTCCGCGAGATCCCGCCCGTGGAGAAGGGAAAGGTCCCGGTCGACCCGCAGGTGCTCGACTACATCCGCGACGCGCTGTCGCACGTGACGCAGGACGGCACGGCGGCGGGCGCCTTTGGCGGCTTCGACTTCGACGCGGTCTCGGTCGGCGGCAAGACCGGCACGGCGGAGGTGTTCGGCAAGAAGGACACCGCGTGGTTCGCCTCGTTCGCCCCCACCGAGGACCCGCGGTTCGTGGTCGTCGCGATGTTCCCCGACTCCGGGCAGGGCGGGCAGGTCGCCGCCCCCGTCGTCCGGGAGATCTACGAGGGCATTTACGGGCTCGGCGGGCGGGACGCGGCCCTGCCCGGCGGCCGGCTCCCCGAGGCGCTGCCTGCGGTCCGGCCCGACGGCAGCGTCCAGCTGGTCGGGGAGGCGGCGGAGCGCGTGCCTGAGGGGACCGGCGGCGAGATCGAGGCGGCAGGGTGAGCGCGCCCGCGTTCCGCACGGTCCCGGTG
>JALYNB010000182.1 GCA_030773395.1 Actinomycetota bacterium | reverse complement strand
GACGTGGCCGGCGAGCAGGCAGTCGCGTGCGATCACGGCCTCCTCCGCGACCGCCGGCCAGCCGGTGAGCCCGAGCCGCGACGAGGTCACGCCCTCGTTCATCTGCGCGCCGACGGTCAGCCGTGGCTCCTGCGCGTGCTGCGCGATGACGCCGTCGAAGGCCTTGACGTACTCCAGCGCCCGGCGCATCAGGCTGGCGTCGCTCACGCACTTGCCGTCGTCGGAGAAGACCCGCACCCGGGCCGCACTGTCGGCCATCGCACCGAGCTCGGCCATCTGCTCGCCGGCCAGCCCGACGGTGACGGCACCCACCGGCGCGACGTCGCAGTGACCGGCCTGCTGCCCGAGTCGCCACACCTGCTCGACCACGCCCGCGGTGTCCGCGACCGGTTCGGTGTTGGCCATCGCGTGCACGGCGGTGAAGCCGCCAAGCGCCGCGGCCGCCGTGCCCGTCGCGACGGTCTCCGCGTCCTCCCGCCCGGGCTCCCGGAGGTGGGTGTGCAGGTCCACGAGGCCCGGCAGGGCCACCAGCCCGTCGGCGTCGACGGTGTGGGCGCCGGGCGCAGCAAGGCTCGGCCCGACCGCCGCGATGACCCCGTCGGACAGGTGCAGGTCGACCGGGTCGCCGGCGCCGAGCAGCCGGGCGCCCCGGACCAGCACGCCGCTCATGCGGGCGACCCCACGAGCTCGGGCGCCGTCGGCGTCCGGGCCGCGTCGGCGGCGAGGTCGATCGCCGCCGGGCCGCTGGTGGCCCCGATCGCCGGCTCGGCACCGCCGAGCAGAAGGTAGAGGACCGCCATCCGCACGCTCACCCCGTTGCTCACCTGTTCCACGATCGTCGAGCGGACGGAGTCGGCCACCTCGGCCGCGATCTCCATGCCGCGGTTCATCGGGCCGGGGTGCATGACCACGGCGTGGTCGGGCAGTCGGCGGGCGCGGGCGACGTCGAGCCCGTAGCGCCGCGAGTACTCCCGCGCGCTCGGGAAGAACGCTGCGCCCATCCGCTCCCGCTGGACGCGCAGCATCATCACCACGTCGCTGTCCGGCAGCGCCCCGTCGAGGTCGTAGGAGACGCGGGCCGGCCACGTCTCGACACCGACGGGCAGCAGCGTCGGTGGGGCGACGAGTGTCACCTCGGCGCCGAGCGTCGCCAGCAGCAGGACGTTGGAGCGGGCCACCCGGCTGTGCAGGACGTCGCCGACGACCGTGACCCGGAGGCCCTCCACGCGGCCGAGGCGGGCCCGCATCGTGAACGCGTCGAGCAGGGCCTGCGTCGGGTGCTCGTGGGTACCGTCGCCCGCGTTGACGACGCTGCCGCGCACCCAGCCGGCGAGCCGGTGTGGCGCGCCCGACAGCGAGTGCCGGCAGACGACCGCGTCGGCGCCCATCGCCTCGAGCGTCAGCGCGGTGTCCTTCAAACTCTCGCCCTTGCTCACGCTGGAGCCCTTGGCGGAGAAGTTCACGACGTCGGCGGACAGGCGCTTGGCGGCCAGCTCGAACGACGTGCGGGTGCGGGTCGAGTCCTCGTAGAAGAGGTTGACGACGGTGCGCCCGCGCAGGGTCGGGAGCTTCTTGACTGTCCGGTCGCTGACCGACGCCAGCTCGGCGGCCGTGTCGAGCACGAGGAGGGCGTCGTCGCGCGTGAGGTCGGCGGCCGACAGCAGGTGGCGGCTCACGCGGTCACCGCCCCCGCGCCACCGGGCACGGCGGGGCCGATCAGGACGGCGTCGTGCCCGTCGGTCTCGGCCAGGCGCACCGACACCGTCTCCCGCAGCGAGGTCGGGATGTTCTTGCCCACGTAGTCGGCACGGATGGGGAGCTCCCGGTGGCCGCGGTCGACGAGGACGGCGAGCTGCACGGCCCGCGGCCGGCCGAGGTCGGCCAGCGCGTCGAGCGCGGCCCGCACGGTCCGGCCGGAGAACAGCACGTCGTCGACGAGGACCACGACCTTGCCGTCGATCCCGCCCGCCGGCAGCTCGGTGGCCTCGAGGGCGCGCACCGCCCGCAGCCGGAGGTCGTCGCGGTAGAGTGTGATGTCCAGCGCACCGACGGGCACCGGCGCCTCGAAGGCGGCGATCCGTTCACCCAGGCGCCGAGCGAGGGCGACGCCCCGCGTGGGGATGCCGAGCAGCACGACGTCCTCGGCGCCGCGGCTGCGCTCCAGCACCTCGTGGGCGATGCGGCTCAGCGCTCGGGTGATGTCGCCGGCGTCGAGCACCGTGCGGGCGGCGGAGTTCGTGCGGGCGTCCTGAGGCGCGCCCTCGTGGGCAGGCGTCATCGGTCGCGCCCTCCTTCCCCGCCTCACCGGACGGACTTAAAGGAGTGGGGTCGGGCGGGCCGCGGGCCAGTGCCGCGCCTCCGACGTACGGCCTCCACGCTAGCAGCGGGTGCGTCGCACTTGACCCCCGATCCCCCTCGCCGTACGGTCACGCTCCGTCACCATCTACAGAGCGTCACAATCCTGAGCAGTGCAGCACCACAGCCAGCGCGAGGCGACGACCCCGGGGGTCCCACGGTCACTCGCCGCGCTCGCGTCTCCACGCGGGCCGGCGTCCCCCGGACGAGCCAGTGGTGAGACCGGCGCGCCCACGCCCCGCCGACGGCGGGGCCCGTACGCGTCCTGTGGGACGGAAGAGGAGCCGGTCATGACGGACTACGCCAAGGCACTCGGAGCGCGCCTCCGAGCGATCCGCACCCAGCAGGGGCTCTCCCTGCACGGCGTCGAGGAGAAGAGCGAAGGGCGCTGGAAGGCCGTCGTCGTCGGGTCGTACGAGCGGGGCGACCGCGCGGTCACCGTGCAGCGCCTCGCCGAGCTCGCGTCGTTCTACGGGATCCCCGTCGCCGAGCTGCTGCCCGAGGGCGTGTCGGCGACGGTGGTCGAGCCGGTCCCGCGGATCGTGATCGACCTGGAGCGGCTCAACCAGGTGCCGTCCGACCAGGGGACGCCGCTCGCCCGGTACGCCGCGACGATCCAGAGCCAGAGGGGCGACTACAACGGCCGGGTTCTGTCGATCCGGCAGGAGGACCTGCGGTCGCTGTCGATCATCTACGACACGTCGCCGGCAGGGCTCACCGAGCAGCTGATCGAGTGGGGGGTGCTCAACCCCGAGGCGAGGCGGGCCGGCGAGCTGGCCTGACGCCCGGGCCCCGCGGCGCTGGGGTCCACAGCACGTCACCCGGCCGTCGGCCGCTGTCGATCAGCGCGCCGACGGGTGGCGTGCTGCGGATCACGCGCGGGGCCGCAACCCGGCTCACACGGCCAGCGTGTCCTTGAGGTCCCGCAGCCGCCCCAGCAGACCGTTGACGAACCGCGGCGACTCGTCCGTGGACAGCTCCGCGGCCAGCGACACCGCCTCCGACAGGGCCACCCCGTCGGGCACGTCCTCGCGGTAGAGCAGCTCGTAGGTGCCGATCCGGAGCAGGTTGCGGTCGACGGCCGGCATCCGCTCCAGCGTCCAGCCCTCCGAGTACGTCGACAGCAACTCGTCGATGCGCTCCCGGTGGGCGAGCACGCCCTCGACGAGTTCGACCGTGTACTCGGCCACCGGTGGGTCGGAGCGCTCCAGCCGGGCGCCGAGGGTGCTGCCCGGCGCCTCCCCGCGCAGCTCGGACTCGAAGAGGATGTCGAGCGCCCGCTTGCGGGCCTTGCCGCGGGCGCTCATCGCTCGGCCGCCGTCCCTGTCCCGCGGGTCGTCACGCGGGTCAGGAGTTCACGCGGCCGAGGTAGCGGCCGTCGCGGGTGTCGACCTTGACCTTCTCGCCCGAGGTGACGAACAGCGGCACCTGGATCGTGGCGCCGGTCTCCAGCGTTGCGGGCTTCGTGCCGCCGGTGGAGCGGTCGCCCTGCAGGCCCGGGTCGGTGTGGGAGATCACGAGCTCGACGCTGGCGGGGAGCTCGACGTACAGCGGGTTCCCGTCGTGCAGCGCGACGTTGACCTCGGCGTTCTCCAGGAGGTAGTCGGCCGTGCCGCCCACGACCTCCGCGGGGACGGGGATCTGGTCGTAGGTCTCCGAGTCCATGAAGACGAAATCGGCCCCCTCCTTGTAGAGGTAGGTCATGTCGCGCTTGTCCACGGTCGCGACCTCGACCTTGACGCCGGCGTTGAACGTGCGGTCGACGACCTTGCCGGAGAGCACGTTCTTGAGCGTCGTACGCACGAACGCCCCGCCCTTGCCGGGCTTGACGTGCTGGAACTCCACGACGTTCCAGAGCTGGCCCTCGATGTCGAGGGTTATGCCGTTCTTCAGGTCGTTGCTGGTGGCCACGCGGGGAGGTCCTGTCGTCGTCGGGGTCGTTCGTCCACAGCGGTGCGTGTCGGTGTGCGGTTCAGCGGGTGTCGGGACCGGCAGGGGCGGCTGTCAGCCGAGGACGAGCAGCTCCCTCGGGGACGTGGTGAGCAGCTCCGGCCCGGCCCCGGTCACGACCAGCAGGTCTTCCGTGCGCACCCCGCCACGGCCCGGCAGGTAGACCCCCGGCTCGACCGTGACGACCGCCCGGGACGGCAGTCTACCGGCGGCGGACGGCCCCAGCCCGGGCGCCTCGTGGACCTCCAGGCCGACGCCGTGGCCGAGGCCGTGGGGGTAGTGCTCGCCGTGCCCGGCGTCGTCGATGACTGCCCGGGCCGCGGCGTCGACGGCCACGCCCTTGGCGCCCGGCGTGAGGGCGGCGATCCCCGCAGCCTGCGCGGCGCCGACCAGGGCGTGCAGGTCGCGCTGCCAGTCGGCGACGGGCGCCAGGGCGACGGTGCGCGTGCAGTCGGAGTGGTAGCCCGAGAGCCGCGCGCCGAAGTCGAGCACGACGAGGTCGCCGGCCTGCAGGGGCCGCTCGGACGGGCGGGCGTGCGGCAGCGCGCCCCTCGGCCCGCCGGCCACGATCGACTCGAACGCCGGGGCC
>JALYNB010000181.1 GCA_030773395.1 Actinomycetota bacterium | reverse complement strand
GTCCGGGCCCGCCGCGACGGCGGCGACGTCGTTCTCACCGGGGTCGCCCCCGCCTTCGCGGACGCCCTCCGGACCACTACCACCCCGCGCTGACGCAGGCGCGGCGTCCCGGTCCGCACGCCCCGCGCCAGAACGCGGGGGTCAGACGACTCGCGGCTCCCGCCCGTCCTCGCTGACCATCGGCAGCCCCGCCTCGGCCCAGGCCTCCATCCCGCCCACGACGTTGCGGGTGCTCGACCAGCCCTGCTGCTGCAGCCACGCCACGGCCCTCGCCGAGCGGCCGCCGAGGTGGCACACCACGGCCACGGGCCCGTCCTGCGGCACTTCCCCCGCGCGCTGCGGCAACTCGCCCAGCGGGATGTGGAGGGCGCCCGGCGCGTGGCCGGCCGCCCACTCGTGGGGCTCCCGCACGTCCAGCACGACCGCCTCGCCCGGCACGTCCGTGACCGCGATCGACGGCACGCCCTGCCCCTCCATGCTGACCCCTCTCGGCACGACGTCGCCGGCGGCCCCGCCGGACGTGACGTCGCCCGGGAGTGTCGCAGGCGGGAGGCCGCCCGCACGAGCAGGGTGTCCCGCGTCCGCGGGCGCCCCGCAGCCCGGGGTGAGGCCGAGGGCGGCGGGGTAGGGAGGCCGGACGACCACGCCGGACCACCGAGAGGAGAGCCACGTGTCGCTGCTGACCAGGCTGGAGACCGACCTGCGCGAGGCGTTGGCGCGGGCGTTCACCGACAGCAGGGTGAGCCTCGTCGACGTCGGCCGCGCGGTCATCGCCGAGGACCAGGCCGCGGGCGCCGCCGACGGCCGGCGCGTCTTCGACGTCTCCCTCCACCCGGACGACCTCGAGGGGCTGCGGGCCCACGCGGGCGCGCTGTGCCGGCGCCTGGCCGAGCTCGTGACCGACCAGCGGGCCGAGCGGGCCGGCAGCCGGGGTGGAGACGTCGACGTCCGCCTCGAGGCCGACCCGGGCCTGAGCCCCGGCGTGTTCCGGGTCTACTCCTCGGCCGACGGCATCTCCCGCTCCTCCGGTGGCGAGGCGGTGGGCAGCCACATCATCGCGAGTGCGGAGGGGGGCGCCGCCGCGGCCACGGGTGGTCCCGACGCGGCCCCGGCGACGGCGACGGCGTCCGACATCGGCCCGGGCCCGAGCGCCCTCAAGGGCCGGCCGCGCCTCGTGGTGGTCCTCGGCGGCACGGTGGTCAGCGGGACGGAGTACGCCGAGGGCCGCATGCTCGAGCTCGAGCTCGACGAGCACGTCGCGGTCATCGGCAGCGCCGATGACGCCAACCTGCTCCTGCCCGCGGAGATGGCCGCTCCCCAGCACGTGGAGATCCGCTACCGCGAGGACGGCTACCACGAGGCGATCGCGCTCGGCGGCGCGCCGCTGCGGGTCAACGGCCAGCCGGCCCCGCGCGGGCTGCTCACGGACGGCTCGCGGCTCGACGTCGGCGACGTCGCGGTCATCTACCGGCGGGAGTTCGTGGAGCGCGAGGCCGGGGGCGAGAGCCGCGAGGGCTTCTCCCGGACCGACGGCGCCTGACCCGCCCGCCGGGGGCAGGGCCGAGGACCTTCACTTCAGCAGGCGAGAGAGCCTCCGGTCGGCGAGCGGCTTGCCGCCCGTCTGGCAGGTCGCGCAGTACTGGAACGCCTTGTCGGCGAAGGCGACCTCCCGGATCGTGTCGCCGCAGCGCGGGCAGGGCTCACCCGTGCGCCCGTGCACCGCGAGGCCCGACTTCTTCTCCGCCTTCAGCCTGCTGCTCGCCAGCCCGGCGGAGCGGCACACGGCGTCGGTCAGCGTGGTGACCAGCGCGTCGTACAGCCGCTCGACCTCGCCGGGGGTGAGGTTGGCCGCGGGCTTGTACGGCGACAGCTGGGCGTGCCAGAGCGCCTCATCCGAGTAGGCGTTGCCCACCCCGGCGAGCACGGTCTGGTCGGTGAGGAGCCCCTTGACCTGTCCCCGGGTCCCGGCGAGCAGCCGGGCGAGCACCTCCGGGGTGAACACGGGGTCGAGCGGGTCGACGCCGAGGCGCGCGATCCCGGGCACCTCCTGCGGCGAACGGACCACCCAGACGGCGAGGCGCTTCTTCGCGGCCGCGCCGCCTCGCGCCGCACCCCGGGCTCCTCCGCCCTCCGTCAGGTCGAAGCCGGGCCCGTCCAGCCCCAGGCGGAACGCGACCGGACCACCGAGCTTGAGCCGCGCGGACGACAGCTCCTCGCGCCACTGCAGCCAGCCCAGCCGGGCCAGGTGGACGACGAGCGCGACCCCGCCCACGTGCAGCACGAGGAACTTGCCCCGGCGTTCGGCACCGTCGAGGTGCAGGCCGAGCAGCGACTCCGGGGGCGGGTCGAAGGTCTTCATGACCGCGACGGAGCCGACCTCGACCCTCGACACGGCTCTGCCCACGGCCCGCTCGTGGAGGAAGCGGGCGAGGGCCTCGACCTCGGGCAGCTCCGGCACGAGTCGCAGTGTGGCCCACGCTACCGGTGTCCACCGGGCCACATCCGCGCTACTGTCCGATCCGGTTCCGAAGAGCAGCCGGAGGCGGCGTGTGCCCTGTCGGCGGTACGACAGGAGGTCTAGTGAGGCAGAGCATCGACCGGGTGGTGCCCCGTCCGGCAGCCCGAACAGGACACGGGCGGTCCCGCCCGGACGTCGTGACCCTGAAGGTCATGGCGAGCGGGCACGCCGTCCCCCTCGCGGCCGAGGTGCTCACCGTCGGGCGCGGACCCGGCGTTGACGTCGACCTGGCCGACCCCACGGTGTCCCCGCTGCACGCGGAGATCGTGCGCCGGGGGCCCCACGTCTACGTGGCCGACCTCGGCCTGTCACGCACCGGGACACGGGTGAACGGCAGGCCGGTCGCCCGCCGCCTGCTGGTGGAGGGCGACGTCATCAGCTTCGGAGACGCACAGGTGCGGGTCACGGGGCTGCCGGACGGCCGCGGGGACGACGCCGCGGTGCCGCTGCGGCGCGGGCGCGTCGTGCCCGACCTCACCCCGCGCGAGCTCGACGTGGTCACCACGCTCTGCCGGCCCGCCCGCACCACCCAGGCTTTCGTGGCCCCCGAGACGGTCACCGCGATCGCCCGCGAGCTCGTGGTGACCGAGGCGGCGGTCAAGCAGCACCTCATGAAGCTCTACGCGAAGTTCCGGATTCCCGAGGGCCCCGACCGGCGGACCCGGCTCGCGAACGCCGTCCTGGAGTGCGGCGTGGTGCGGGCCGGTCGCCGGGACAGCGCCGCCGCGTCCGCCGTACCGGGCACGGTCGCCGACCTGCAGGAGCCCAGCGCGCTCCGGTGACCACGCGCGCTACAGGGCACACGCACGACGCCCGCCCCGCCAAATC
>JALYNB010000180.1 GCA_030773395.1 Actinomycetota bacterium | reverse complement strand
GTCCCCGACCGCGCCGGTCGCGGAGCCCGCGACCCGCAGCGGGGGCCCCAGCACGGCCCCGGCACCCGAGCGCAGCGCCTGGAACGGCGCGCCGCTGCTGCGCAGGTCGACGGCGAGCAGCACGACCGCGAGGACGACGAGCGCCGCCAGGAGCAACCGCAGGCGCTGCGGGTCGCCCCTCATGCCGTCCACGCCAGAGCCGCCGTCACGAGCGGGGCTCGCTGATCAGGACGTGCTGCAGCACCTCGAACTCCTCGAGGCACTTGCCCGCGCCGAGGGCCACACTGTGCAGGGGGTTCTCGCCGATGAGCACCGGCATGCCGGTCTCGTCGCGGAGCCGCTCGTCCAGCCCGCGCAGCAGCGCTCCCCCGCCGGTCAGCACGATGCCGCGGTCGAGGATGTCGCCCGCGAGCTCCGGCGGGCAGGCGTCGAGCGTCGCGCGCACCGCGTCGACGATCGCGTGGACGGGCTCCTCGAGCGCCTTGCGGACCTCCTCCGCGGTGATCACGATCGTCTTCGGGAGCCCCGTGACGAGGTCGCGGCCGCGGATCTCGGCGTTCGGCTCGTCGGCGACGGGCCACGCCGAACCGATCGCGATCTTGATCTGCTCGGCGGTGCGCTCGCCGAGCATCAGGCTGTACTCGCGCTTGACGTGGTGGATGACCGCCTCGTCGAGCTCGTCGCCGCCCGTACGGATCGACTGGCTCGTCACGATGCCGCCGAGGGAGATGATCGCGACCTCGGTGGTGCCCCCGCCGATGTCGACCACCATGGTGCCGGTCGGCTCGCCCACGGGCAGGCCGCTGCCGATGGCAGCGGCCATCGGCTCCTCGATGATGAAGACCTTGCGCGCGCCGGCGGCATACGCGGCGTCCTTCACGGCCCGCTGCTCCACCCCGGTGATGCCGCTCGGCACGCAGACCACGATCCGCGGGTGGGAGAACCGCCGCTGCCGGTGCACCTTCTGGATGAAGTAGCGCAGCATGCGTTCGGCCGTGTCGAAGTCGGCGATGACGCCGTCCTTGAGCGGGCGGATCGCGACGATGCCGGCCGGTGTGCGGCCGACCATGCGCTTGGCCTCCGACCCGACGGCGAGGATGCCCCGATTGCTCGTCGTGACTGCGACGACCGACGGCTCGTTGAGCACGACGCCCCGGCCCCGCACGTAGACGAGCGTGTTCGCGGTTCCGAGGTCGACGGCCATGTCGCGACCGAGGAACGAGGCGGTGACTCCCATGGGGCCTTCCGGGTGGTTCTTCGGGCTCCCCGTGGCCAGGCGCAGCCAGGGGCCCCTGCCCGGGCGGTGCCCTGTGGCGGGAGGGCCAGAATAGGCGCGCGGCGGGCGGGACGAGGCCGACTCGCCGGACCCGGAGGAGATTTCGTGACCACGTCGTAACGCAGCGCACAAGAGACCAGGGGAGGCGCGGGTCGGTCCGGAGCGCTACGGCGCCCGCACGCGCGGCGAGCCGGGCACGCGGTGCGCGTGCCCGGCTCGGGGGTGCGGAGGGACGCGGGGACGGCCGGAGGCACGCCCACCGCGACCGGGGGCGTCAGTCCAGGTCGGGGAAGAACAGCCCGACTTCGCGCTGCCCCGACTCCGGCGAGTCGGAGCCGTGGACGAGGTTCTCGCCGATCTCGAGCGCGAAGTCGCCGCGCAGCGAGCCGGGCGCCGACTTCACCGGGTCGGTGACGCCCATGAGCGTGCGGACCGCCTCGACCGCGCGCGGCCCCTCGACGACCATGGCCACCAGCGGACCGCCGGTGATGAACTCGACCAGCTCGCCGAAGAACGGCCGCTCCCGGTGCTCCCCGTAGTGCTGCTCAGCGGTCTGACGGTCGAGGGTCCGCATCTGCAGGGCCACCAGCGTGAGGCCCTTGCGCTCGAGCCGACTCACCACCTCGCCGACGAGGCCGCGGCGGACACCGTCGGGCTTGACGAGGACGAGAGTGCGCTCGGACACGAGGGCTCCTGACTGCAGGGGGCGCGCCGCCGCGAACCGGTGACGCTGGTCGGCGGCGACCCTACCCGCGCGAGGCGCGGCCGCCGCCGGAGCGGGCGGCCGTCAGACCGCGCAACCGTCGGGGCCGCACGCCGCGCCGTCCGCCGTGTCCCCGCCGGCGCCGACGAGCGTGAGCGGGTCCCGGTCCGACCAGGCCCGGGTCAGCACCTCGAGGAGGAGCTCGACGGGCTGGGCGCCGGAGACGCCGTACTTGCGGTCGACGACGAAGAACGGCACTCCGCTGATGCCGAGCGCGGCGGCCTCGGCCTCGTCGGCGCGGACCTCGTCGGCGTACCGGCCCTCGGCGAGCACCGCACGCACCTCGTCGGCGTCGAGCCCGGCCTCGGCGGCGAGCCGGACGAGAACCTCGTGGTCGGTGACCTGCTCGCCCTCGCTGAAGTAGGCCTCGAGGAGGCGCTCCTTGACCGCGTCCTGCAGACCTCGCAGGTGCGCGAGGTGGATCACGCGGTGGGCGTCGAAGGTGTTGATGGCCGGGGCCTTCTCGAAGTGGAAGTCCAGCCCCTCGACGGCCGCGACTGCCGTCATGTTGTCGAGCATCTGCTGGGCGCCGGCGCGCGACGTGCCGTACTTGCGGCCGAGCCGGTCCGCATAGTCGCCCGGACGGTGGGCGTCCCGCCCGTCCGCCCGGGCCCCGGGGTCGAGCTCGAACGCCTTCCACTCGACCTCGACGGCGTCGCGCTGCGGGAAGCGCGCCAGGGCCGCCTCGAACCGCCGCTTGCCGACGTAGCACCAGGGGCAGGCGACGTCAGACCAGATCTCGACCTTCACTGGAGCACCTCTCGCATCGCGGCTCGCGGTCCTCGTTGCCAACGCAACCGTCGGGCGCGGCAATCCCGGCGGCAGTCAGCGCCGGCGCAGCAGCGTGCGGGCCTCCCCCACGGTGACGATCGACCCGGTGACGAGGACCCCGACCCCCGACAGCTCCTCGGCGTCCTCCTCCGCGAGACGGATCCCGGCGTCGAGCGCGTCGTCGAGCCGCGGGGCGACCTCCACGCGGTCCTCCCCGAACACCTCGACCGCGAGCGCCGCGAGGTCGTCGGCCGGGAGGGCGCGGGCCGAGCTGCTCTGCGTGACGACGACGGCGTCCAGCACGGGCTCGAGCGCCTCCAGCATCCCGGTCACGTCCTTGTCGCCGAGCACCGCCACGACGCCCACGAGGTGGCGGAAGTCGAACGCCTCGTGCAGGGCGGCGGCGAGGGCCTCGGCGCCCGCCGGGTTGTGCGCGCCGTCCAGCAGCAGTGTCGGGCTGCGCCGGACGACCTCCAGCCGCCCGGGCGAGTCGGCGGAGGCGAACCCCTCCCGCACGGCCTCGAGGTCCAGCGGCTGGTCGGAGCCGCCCGGCCGGTCACCGTCCAGCACCACCCCGCCACCGAGAAACGCCTCGACGGCGGCGAGGGCGCTCGCGGCGTTGGCGGCCTGGTGAGCGCCGTGCAGCGGGAGGAACACGTCGGAGTAGACGCCCCGGAGCCCCTGCAGCGTGACCATCTGGCCGCCGACCGCGACGCTCCGCGACAGCACGCCGTACTCGAGCCCCTCCCGGGCGACCGTCGCGCCGACCTCCGCGGCCCGGCGGAGCAGCACCTCCGCGGCCTCGAGCCGCTGCTGCGCGAGCACCAGCGTGGCGCCGGGGTGGACGATCCCGGCCTTCTCGCCGGCGACCTCGGCGACGGTGGCGCCGAGCTCGCGGTGGTCCAGCGCCACGGGGGTGACGACCGCGACGGGGGCGTGCAGCACGTTGGTGGCGTCCCAGGTGCCGCCCATGCCCACCTCGACGACGCCCACGTCGACCGGCGCGTCGGCGAACGCCGCGAACGCCATGGCCGTGAGCAGCTCGAACGTCGTCACCCGGTCGGGGTGGCGGGTGTCGACGAGGTCGGCGAGCGGCGAGACCTCGTCGTACACGGCGCCGAACGTCGCCTCGGGGACCGGCTTCCCGTCGATCGTGATCCGCTCGGTCCAGGACTCGAGGTGAGGGCTGGTGTAGCGGCCGGGGCGCAGACCGAACCCGCGCAGCAGGGCGTCGGCCATCCGGGCGGTCGACGTCTTGCCGTTCGTGCCCGTGATGTGGATCGACGGAAAGGCGCGCTGCGGGGAGCCCAGGAGGTCGACGAGCTCGTGAATCCGGTCGATGTCCGGCACCATCCGCGTCGGCACCCGGTCCGCCAGCCCGGCGAGGGCGCGCGCGAACGCGCTGTCCTCCGACGCGGGTCCCGGCGTTCCGCCGCGGCCGGGGGCTGTCACGCCGCGGCCGACGGCAGGGCGTCGAGCAGTCCCCGGAGCCGGGCGACCTCGGCTCGGGCGGCCTCGAGCCGCGCACGCGTCTTGTCCACGACGGCGGCGGGCGCCCGCTCCACGAAGGACGCGTTCCCGAGCTTGCCGGACGTCTGCGCCTCCTCCTTCACCGCCGCGTCCAGCTCGCGGGACAGTCGTGCCCGCTCGGCCTCGACGTCGATCGCGTCGCTCAGGTCGAGCGCGACCCGGGCGCCCGGGGCCTCGAGCAGCGGCCAGCCCTGCGGGGCCTCGCCGGCGACCGTGACCTCGAGGTCGGTCAGCGCGCCGATCTGCTCCGCGTACGCCGGGATTCGGCCGTCGGTGGCCACGAGCACCGCGGGCACCTTGCGCTTCGGCGGCAGCCCCTGCTCGGAGCGGAACTTGCGGACCTCGGTGACGACGTCCTGCAGCGCGCGCACCTCGGCCTCCGCGGCGGGGTCGTGCGCCGCCGTGTCGGAGGGCGGCCAGGCCTGGGTGGCGAGCACGTCGAAGCCGGTCAGGCCCGACCAGAGCTCCTCGGTGACGAACGGCATCACCGGGTGGAGCAGCCGCAGCAGCACGTCGAGGCAGTGCCCGAGCACGGCGCGGGTGGCCTCCGCCTCGTCTCCGCCGGCGCGCAGGGGCGTCTTCGCCAGCTCGACGTACCAGTCGAAGAGGTCGTCGCGCGCGAAGTGCTGCAGGGCGTCGCAGACCTTGCCGAACTCGTAGGCCTCGTAGAAGCCGTCGACCTCCCCCGTGACGGCGGCGAGCCGCGACAGGATCCAGCGGTCGGGGGCGGTCAGCCGGTCGGCGGTGGGGAGCGGTCCCGCGACCGCGCCGTTCATCAGCGCGAACCGGGTCGCGTTCCAGACCTTCGTCGCGAAGGCCCGGGCGCCGACGACCCACTCCTCGCTGACGGGCACGTCGGCGCCCGGGTTCGCGCCGCGGGCGAGCGTGAGCCGGAGCGCGTCGGCGCCGTACCGGTCGATCCAGTCGAGCGGGTCGACGACGTTGCCCGCGCTCTTGCTCATCTTCTTGCCGCGGGCGTCGCGGACCAGACCGGTCAGCGCGACGGTCCGGAACGGCACCTCGGGCCGCACGTACGTGCAGAACATCATCATCCGGGCGACCCAGAAGAAGATGATGTCGTAGCCGGTGACGAGGACGTCCGTGGGATAGAAGCGCTGGAGGTCCCGGGTCTCGTCGGGCCAGCCCAGCGTGGACACGGGCCACAGGGCGCTGGAGAACCAGGTGTCGAGGACGTCGGTGTCCTGCGTCCAGCCCTCCGGCGGCTCCTCCCCGTCGCCGGGCACCACCTGCTCGCCGTCCGGCCCGTACCAGACCGGGATGCGGTGGCCCCACCAGAGCTGGCGGCTGATGCACCAGTCGTGCATGTCGTCGACCCAGTCGAAGTACCGGGACGTCATGTCCTCGGGGCTGAACCACGCCTCACCGGCGCGGACGGCGTCCCCGGCGTGCTGCGCGAGCGGGCCGACCTTCACCCACCACTGCAGGCTGAGGCGCGGCTCGATGACGGCGCCGCTGCGGGAGTCGTGGCCCACGGAGTGGACGTAGGGCCGTACCTCCTTCACGATCCGCCCCTCGGCGCGGAGGGCCTCGGTGACCGCGCGGCGGGCCTCGTAGCGGTCCAGCCCGTGGAACGGGGTGCCCGGGAGGTCGATCCGGGCGTCCTCGTCCATGACCGTGAGGTTCGCGAGACCGTGGCGCTGGCCGATCGCGAAGTCGTTCGGGTCGTGCGCCGGGGTCACCTTCACCGCGCCGGTGCCGAACTCAGGGTCGACGTGGGAGTCGGCGACCACCGGGATCTCGCGGCCGGTCAGCGGCAACGCAATCGTCGTGCCGACGAGGTGGCGGTAGCGCTCGTCGTCGGGGTGCACGGCCACGCCGGTGTCGCCGAGCATCGTCTCGACGCGGGTGGTGCTCACCTGCAGCGGCCCGTAGTCGATCGTGACCAGCTCGCCCTCGACGTCCTTGTACTCGACCTCGATGTCGCTTATCGCGCTGCGGAGGGGCGGCGACCAGTTGACGATCCGCTCGGCGCGGTAGATAAGGCCGTCGTCGTACAGGCGCTTGAACATCGTGCGGACGGCGCGCGACAGGCCCTCGTCCATCGTGAACCGCTGGCGGCTCCAGTCGACGCCATCGCCGAGCCGGCGCATCTGGCCGAGGATCCTGCCGCCGTACTCGGCCTTCCACTGCCAGACCCGCTCCACGAACGCCTCGCGGCCCAGGTCGTGGCGGCTGGTCCCCTCCTTCGCCAGCTCGCGCTCGACGACGGCCTGCGTCGCGATGCCCGCGTGGTCCATGCCGGGCAGCCAGAGCGCCTCGTAGCCCTGCATGCGCTTCCGACGGGTGAGCGCGTCCATGAGCGTGTGCTGGAAGGCGTGGCCCATGTGGAGGCTGCCGGTGACGTTCGGCGGCGGGATCACGATCGTGTACGGCGGCTTGCCGCTGCTCGCGTCGGCGGTGAAGACGCCCCGGTCGACCCACTGCTGGTAGCGCCGCGGCTCGACCTCGCTCGGGTCGTACGTCGTGGGCAGCGGGGGGCGGCTGGGGGTCTCGCTCACGGGTCAGGAGTCTAGGGAGGTCCTCGCCCGCCGCCCCCGACCCGGCCAGTGGTCACACCAGCCGCCCCGGCGCGTCAACCCGGCCGGCGGGGCTCTCAGGACGCCCGGCGCCTCGTCCAGAGCCAGACGCAGGCGGGCGGCCGTCGTGCGCCTGCCCCGGACGGAGTCGATCGCCGACCTGCGCCGCTCCGGACCCGGCGGGAGCACAGGTGCGGCGACGTCGACCCGCTGTGACCGTGCAACACGCGGCCGGTGTGACCACAGGCCGGCCAGGTGCGCGTCCGGGCCGGCTGGTGTGACCACAGGCCGGCCAGGTGCGCGGGACGGCTCCACCCACCCCCCGCCGTACGGCTCAGGCGCTCTTCTCGCGCCGCTCCCGCTTCGGCGCCGCCGTGTCACGCGGCACCAGCGTCGGGTTCACGTGCTCCAGCACGACGTCCTTGCTGATGACGACCCGCGCGACGTCCTTGCGGCTCGGGATGTCGTACATGACCGAGAGCAGGACCTCCTCGAGGATCGCGCGCAGACCGCGCGCCCCCGTGCCGCGCAGGATCGCCTGGTCCGCGATCGCCTCGAGGGCGTCCTCGGTGAACTCCAGGTCGACGCCGTCGAGGTCGAACAGCCGCCGGTACTGGCGCACGAGCGCGTTCTTCGGCTCGGTGAGGATCGCGATGAGCGCGGCCCGGTCGAGGTTGTGCACGCTCGTGATGACCGGCAGGCGGCCGATGAACTCGGGGATCATCCCGTACTTGAGCAGGTCCTCCGGCATGACGTCACCGAACACGTCCGTGGTCTCCACGTCGTGCTTGGAGTGGATGACCGCGCCGAAGCCGAGGCCCTTCTTGCCCACCCGGCTCTCGATGACCTTGTCGAGCCCCGCGAACGCCCCGCCGACGATGAACAGGACGTTCGTCGTGTCGATCTGGATGAACTCCTGGTGCGGGTGCTTGCGGCCACCCTGCGGCGGGACCGACGCCGTCGTGCCCTCGAGGATCTTCAGCAACGCCTGCTGGACACCCTCGCCGGAGACGTCGCGCGTGATCGACGGGTTCTCGCTCTTGCGGGCGATCTTGTCGACCTCGTCGATATAGATGATCCCGGTTTCGGCCTTCTTGACGTCGTAGTCGGCCGCCTGGATCAGCTTGAGGAGGATGTTCTCGACGTCCTCGCCGACGTAGCCCGCCTCGGTGAGCGCGGTGGCGTCCGCGATGGCGAACGGCACGTTGAGCATCTTCGCGAGCGTCTGCGCCAGCA
This sequence comes from Actinomycetota bacterium, assembly GCA_030773395.1. Classification (GTDB taxonomy): domain Bacteria; phylum Actinomycetota; class Actinomycetes; order JALYNB01; family JALYNB01; genus JALYNB01. Next base: position 2,388 of record JALYNB010000180.1, on the reverse strand, counting down.
GCGTCTTGCCGCAGCCCGTCGGACCCAGCAGCAGGATGTTGGACTTGGCGAGCTCGACGCCGTCCTTCTCGTTGCCGCCGGCCTGCACCCGCTTGTAGTGGTTGTAGACCGCGACGGACAGCGTCTTCTTGGCCGACTCCTGGCCGATGACGTAGCCGTCGAGGAACTCGTAGATCTCGCGGGGCTTGGGCAGCTCGTCCCACTTGAGGTCGGAGGTCTCGGAGAGCTCCTCCTCGATGATCTCGTTGCAGAGGTCGATGCACTCGTCGCAGATGTAGACGCCCGGACCGGCGATCAGCTTCTTCACCTGCTTCTGGGACTTCCCGCAGAAGGAGCACTTGAGCAGGTCGCCGCCGTCGCCGATGCGTGCCACAGAGACCTCATCCTCTCGTCAGGACGCGAGAGACCCCGCCCTGTCCTGTCTGTCCTGACCACGCCGTACCGCCGCACTGCTGGGCTCGCTGCGCCGACCGTCCTCACGGGGCCCCACGACAGTAACCCGCGGGACCGCCGCCGGGGACCCTCCTGACGCGAGTCGCGCGCCCTGCCCCTGGTGTCTTCTCGGCAGGCGGGCGCGCCGGCTGGAGCACCCGGTCGGGTGGACCGGCCGGCGCGGCAGCCGGCCCGCTCCTGCTACTGCGTGCCTCGGCCCGCGTCCTTGCGGGACTGGATGACCTCGTCGATCAGACCGTACTCGACCGCATCGTCGGCGGTGAGGATCTTGTCGCGCTCGATGTCCTGGCGGACCTGCTCCTCGGGCCGGCCGCTGTGGTCGGAGATCATCCGCTCGAGGAGCGAGCGCATGCGCAGGATCTCCCGGGCCTGGATTTCGATGTCGCTGCCCTGGCCGCCGCCCTCGCTGTAGGGCTGGTGGATGAGGATGCGGGCGTTCTTCAGCGCGTACCGCTTGCCCTTGGTGCCCGCGGTCAGCAGGACCGCGGCCGCCGACGCGGCCTGCCCCATGCAGATCGTCTGGATGTCGGGCTTGACGAACTGCATGGTGTCGTAGATCGCGGTGAGCGAGGTGAAGGACCCGCCCGGGGAGTTGATGTAGATCGAGATGTCGCGGTCGGGGTCCTCGGACTCGAGGTAGAGCAGCTGCGCCATGACGTCGTTGGCGCTGACGTCGTCGATCTGGACGCCGAGGAAGATGATGCGCTCGCGCAGCAGCTTCGAGTACGGGTCCATCGAGTACTCGACGCCCGTGCGCGACCGCTCCGTGATGCTCGGCAGCACGTAGCGGGCGCTCGGCTGGGCACCGTTCGAGGCGTACACGCGGGACGACAGGTCGACGGCGCCCGCGTGGTGGGCCGGGTGCAGGGGGTTCACGGGGGGACCTCCGGGGGCGGTCGGGTCGGGAGCGGTCATCGAGGCGGGGCGGCGGTCAGCTGACCGCGCCGGCGGACGGCACCTGCTTGGCGCTGGCGACGACGTGGTCGACGAAGCCGTACTCCTTCGCCTCGTCGGCCGTGAACCAGCGGTCCCGGTCGGAGTCCTTCTCGATCTGCTCGTACGTCTGACCGGTGTGGTTGGCGATCTGCTGCTGCAGGGTGCGCTTGGTGTGCACCATCTGCTCCGCCTGGATGCGGATGTCGGAGGCCGTGCCTCCGAGGCCACCGGAGGGCTGGTGCATCATCACGCGCACGTGGGGCGTCGCGTAGCGCTTGCCCTTCGCGCCCGCGCAGAGCAGGAACTGCCCCATCGACGCGGCCAGCCCGAGGCCGACGGTGGCGACGTCGCACGGCACGTACTGCATCGTGTCGTAGATCGCCATGCCCGCGGTCACCGAGCCGCCCGGCGAGTTGATGTAGAGGAAGATGTCGCGCTCCTCGTCCTCGGCGGCGAGGAGGAGCAGCTGGGCGCAGAGCGTGTTGGCGATCGGGTCGTCGACCTGCGTGCCGAGGAAGATGATCCGCTCGCGCAGCAGCCGCTGGAAGACCTGGTCGTCGTGGCTCATCCCGGGCTGCGGCCCGCGGGCCTCGATGCGCGTCGGCACCGACGCGATGCCGCTGGCCACCGTGAGGCCCGGCGAGGGGACGGAGAGGGTCACTGCGGCCTGCCTCCAGGGAGTGGGGTGGGGGTCTGTCGAGCCCCGTCAGGGGGACGTCGACCTGCGCGCGACGATATCGCCCGGACTTCCGGGGCCACTCGGCCTGGCAGCCCGTTTCGCTGTGGGCGCAGGGTGCCGCACCCCGCGAACACGCGACGACCCGCACCCCCTGCCGGGCGTGCGGGTCGTCGTCGTACGACTCCTGCGCGCGTCAGACGCGCTCGGCGTTCCCCTCGGCAGCGGCGTCCGCGTCGGCGGCGCTGACCGCCGCGGGCTCGTCGGCGAGCACGCCGGCGGGGGCGTCGTCGCCACCCGCGACGGGGTCGTCCGGCGCGGGC
>JALYNB010000179.1 GCA_030773395.1 Actinomycetota bacterium | reverse complement strand
GCAGGGTGGCCAGCTCGCCGTTCGCCGTGGCGATCGCACCGTTCTTCGCGTCGATCTGGCCCTGCAGGTCCGTCCGCTCCGTCTTCAGGCCGGCCAGCGCCGTCTGGGCCGCGGCGAGCTCGGTCTGCAGCGGCGCCAGCTCGGCCTGCAGCGCCGTCCTGTCAGCCTGCAGCTTGTTCAGCGCCGCGGTCGCGGTCGCGATCTCCTGCTCCACACCCGCCTTGGCCGTGGTCAGCTTGTCGAGGTTGGTCGTCGCGGTGGCAATGTCAGCGTCGAGCTGCTGCTCAAGTGCGATGAGGCGGTCCAGCTCGGTCTGCGCGGCGGCGATCTCGGTCTTGAGCGCCTGCTCCTGCGCGACGAGCAGCGCCTTGTCGGCCTGCAGCTTCGCGATCAGCTCGGCGTTCTGCTTGGCGGCGGCCTTGAGGAGGTTGGCCTGGACCTGGCCGCGGTGGGCCAGCTGGTTCACCACGCCGTTGCAGATCCCCGTCGTGCCTGTTGGCGACGACGAGGTGGTCGCCTCCGCGACCGAGCCGAACGTGAACATCCCCACGAACAGGCCCGGGACGAGGACGGTGCTGGCGATCCCGCGACGGGTGAACATTCTTGGCGTCTCCTCAGACTCTGGCTGGTTCTTGCGGCCGGTGAGCCGCTCGCTGAGAACAGAGTGCGGCCTGCAGTTGCCCCAACAACATGACCCGGGGGGACCCCCGCTGTTGGGATCCGGGTCAACGTTCACGAAGGCCTTGTCACTACTGCAAACGGGTGAACCGGACACATCGCTAGCAGTCGTCCCACAGAGGGTTATAACCTGACTACTCTGAGGTAATAAATGCCCGCGACTGCCCCGCATTTGGGCCACCCCAGCCGCACGACGGGCCGCAACGCGCTCGGGCCGACTGGACGCGACCCGCGTCTAGCGCGTGCCGGTGTCACCCGCTCGTTGGTCCCGTCTGGCTGGCCGTCGGGGCACGAGTCTGTGTGGTCAGCGCCGAGGGATATTCGAGGGGGCTCAATCTCCTGCCGGGCTGCCTCTCGTTAGTGCCCGGGCGCCCGCGGAGGCGGACGGCCGCGGTGATCAGGAGCCCGTGCGTGAAGTCGGCGACATGGACTTCGTAGCTGACCCCGCCGGGGTAACTCCGCGCACCGCAACATCAGGCGGCCAGCACGATCTGCTAGGCCGACGACAAGCAGAGACGGACCAAGGGGCAGACGAGCGGCAGAATTCCACCAGGACTGGCATCTCGGCTCCCCCACGAGGAGCAGATGGGGCGCGACTGGGCGTTGACGAATTCGCGGTGCTCGCGGTTGAGACCGACGCCATCGCCGCTTCCCGCAGGCCCAGCGGCTCCGCCCGCGCCGCGCTGCGCTGCCGTGTCCACCGCCGCCGGGCTTGGAGTGCGGCCGGGCGGGCGGGCCCCCGGCAGCGCCGCCCACCCCACCCCACCCGTGACCGGACGAATACGGTGGACGGCCCCCGGCGGGACGCAGCCCCTGTACGTCAGGCCAGCGCGTCGAGGATGAGGGCAGCGAGCAGAGCAGCACCCGTCGCGGCGACGCCGCTGATCCACCCCCAGGCGATGGTCCGGAGGGGGCGCAGGCGGGTCAGCGCGAACGCGGGCGGAACGAGCAGCCCGGCGGCGGCCAGGGCCCAGGGAAGCGAGCTGGTGTGGGTGAGGACCTGGGTGACGGCGAGGAACCCGGCCGCGGCGGCGACAACGGTGAACAGCGCTCGGGCGGCGAGGTCGCTGGGCGCGGGTGGAACCGGGTCGGTGCGCTGCTCGTAGGCGTCCCGCTGAGCGGCCAGCTGGCGTAGCGCGTCCCAGCCGGCGTGCACCTGCGCCTCGGTCAGCCCGGCGGTGGGTAGCTGGTCGCGCCAGCGGCGGGCGTGCGGGCCGAGCACGATCACGGTGCCGTGGAGGGTCCGCACGGCCTCGTGCTCGGGAGCAGCACTGGCGGCCCCGCCCCAGAGCATGACCACCGGCTGCACGCGGATGCCCGCGGCGCGGAACGGCTGCCACAGTCCGAGTCGCCGCGCGTTCCCGGCGGCCTGCGCGGCCGCGCGGGAGATCCGCTCGTCGGGCCGGTCCAGCGGCCAGGGCTCGCTGCTCCATTTCGTCTCCACCGCGAAGCACCCGCCCGGGCCGAGCACGACATGGTCGATGTCACCGCCGGTCAGGGGGATGTGGTTGACCACGTGCCAGCCCGTGCGGCGGAGCTTGCGCAGCTCGCTGCCGGTCCACTGCTCGGCGAGCTCCCCCATTGCCAGGGTCGCGGTGCCCGTCACCTGCACGACCCACAGCCATAGCGCGCCGAGGACCCCGACGCTGCCCCCACCCAGCAGCAGGCCGCGCAGAAACGGCGACGGCGTGAACGCGGCGACGACCGCGACCGGCACGAGCATGACCGCGGCCCAGACCGTCAGGCGCAGCAGGTTGGCCCGCAGGTAGCGGTACCGGGCGGTACGCATCCGGGCTCGGGCCCACCGCCCGGACCGGGCGTCCCCGCCGAGCTGGCGGTCGGCCCACCGGCCCGCCCACGCCCGCAGGCCGGTCACCGGCCTGGGCTGCCGCACCCGGCACCGGCCTCGGTGCCGGTTCCGCCCGCCGCTGGGACCCCGGCCAGGGGGAGGGCGAGTTGGGTCGCGAACGGGTCCCCGGCGGCAAGCGCGGCGGCGAGCGCGTCGG
>JALYNB010000178.1 GCA_030773395.1 Actinomycetota bacterium | reverse complement strand
CACCCGGACTCCCCCACCAGGCCGACGGTCTCGCCGCGGTCCAGGGTGAAGCTCACGCCGTCGACCGCCTTGACGTGGCCGATGAGCTTCTGGCGCACGATGCCGAGCGTCATGGGGAAGTGCTTGGCCAGCCCCTCGACCCGCAGCAGCGGCTCGGTGGTGCTGCCGGGGGCGGCGGGGCGGTCCTGGACGAGCTCAGGCACGGAGGACGTCCTCTGCGAAGTGGCAGGCGCTGCGGCGCGAGTCGGCGACCACGCGGAGCGGCGGCCGGTCCACCGTGCAGACGTCCTCGGCGCGGGGGCAGCGCGGGTGGAAGGGGCAGCCGGACGGGATGTTCGCCAGGTTGGGCGGCGACCCGGTGATCGGCTCGAGCCGCTGGCCACGCTGGTCGACGCGGGGCACCGAGTTCATCAGGCCCACCGTGTAGGGGTGGGCGGGGTCGCCGAAGACCTCGTACACCGTGCCGGTCTCGATGATGCGGCCTGCGTACATGACGGCGATCCGGTCGGCCACCTCCCCGACGACGCCGAGGTCGTGGGTGATGAGGATGAGCCCCATGCCGGTCTCGTCCCGCAGGTCGGCGAGCAGCTGCATGATCTGCGCCTGCACCGTGACGTCGAGAGCCGTCGTCGGCTCGTCGGCGATGAGCACCGCGGGGTCGAGCGCGAGCGCCATCGCGATCATCACGCGCTGGCGCATGCCGCCGGAGAACTGGTGCGGGTAGTCGTCGACCCGGTCCTTGGCCGAGGGGATGCGCACCCGGTCCAGCAGCTCCACGGCCCTGGCCTTGGCCTCCCTGCGGCCGACGCCCCGGTGGGCGCGGAACATCTCCCCGATCTGGTTGCCGACCGTGAAGACGGGGTTCAGGGCCGACAGCGCGTTCTGGAAGACCATCGCGATCTGCTCGCCCCGCAGGCGGCGCTGCACGTCGGGCTTCATCCGGAGCAGGTCCTCGCCGCGAAAACGGATCGCGCCGCGGGTCACGTGGGCCGGAGGGCAGTCGAGGATCCCCATGACCGCTTGGGCGCTGACGCTCTTGCCCGAGCCCGACTCGCCCAGGATCGCGAGCGTCTCCCGCTCGTGCAGGTCGTAGCTGACGCCGTTGACGGCGCGGACGACGCCCGAGTCGGTGCGGAACTCCACGGCGAGGTCGTCGACCTCGAGGAGGGCGCCGGACGGGCCGGGCGAGCCGGCCGACGGCTCGGTCAGCCGGGTGCTCAAGGCTCTGGTCCGATCAGCGGAGCTTGGGGTCGAGGGCGTCGCGCAGGGCGTCCCCGATCATGATGAAGGCGAGGACGGTTACCGCGAGGAACGCCCCCGGGAAGAACAGCAGGTGGGGAGCGGTGGTGATGTACTTCTGGGCGCTATTGATCATCAGGCCCCAGCTGATCTCCGGGAGCTGGAGCCCGACCCCGAGGTAGGAGAGCGTCGCCTCGGCGGTGATGATCACGCCAACGGTGATCGTGCTGTGCACGAGGACCGGCGCGAGGGCGTTCGGCAGGATGTGGCGCAGGAGGATCCGCGAGTCCGTGGCGCCGAGCGCCTTCGCGGCCTGCACGTAGTCGGCGTCCTTGACGGCGATGACGCTGGAGCGCACGAGGCGCAGCGGCACCATCCAGGACAGCAGGATCAGTGCGATCGACACCTGGAGCACGCCCCGCTGGTCCAGCACCGCGAGGATGAGGATCGCGCCGAGGATCAGCGGAAGCCCGAACGCGATGTCGGTGAGCCGGGCGATCAGCCCGTCCACCCAGCCGCCGTAGTAGCCGGCGAGCGCGCCGAGCACGAGCCCGATGACCATCGAGCCGCCCACGACGAGCAGGCCGATGATCATCGAGACGCGGGCCCCGTGGACGACGTACGAGTAGTAGTCGTGGCCCTGGACGTCGTGGCCGAACCAGGCGTCGGCGCTCGGCGGTCGCCGGGACAGCGCCAGCTCGGTGGCGCGCGGGTCCACGTCGGTGAACAGGCCCGGGGCGACGGCCATGACCGACAGGACGAGGAGGATCAGCGCGCCGGCCAGGAACAAGGGGCTGCGGCGCAGGTTGCGCCAGGCGTCCGACCAGAGCCTCGCCTGCCGCACCGCTCCCCCGGCCTCCGCGGCGAGCAGCGCGGCCGAGGCCTCGGTGCCCACCGCGGGCGACGGGAGGTCCGCGGGGTCCGAGCTCGAGACTGCGTCAGTCATAGCGGATCCGGGGGTCGAGGACGGCGTACAGGACGTCGACCAGCAGGTTGAAGAAGATGTAGACGAAGACGAAGAACGTCACGATCCCGACGACGACCGCGCCCTGCTGGGTGATCACGGCGTCGAAGACCGCCCGACCGAGACCGGGCAGGTTGAAGATCCCCTCGGTCACGATGGCGCCGCTCATGAAGGCCCCCAGGTCGGTGCCGAGGAAGGTCACGACGGGGATCAGGCTGTTGCGCAGCGCGTGCTTGCCCACCACGGCGCTCGGTGACAGGCCCTTGGCTCGGGCGGTGCGCACGTAGTCGGTGCGCAGGCTCTCCACCAGGCTCGTGCGGAGCAGCCGCGCGAAGTAGGCCAGCGACAGCGCGGCGAGCACGAAGCCGGGGAGCAGGTAGCCGTAGTAGCCCGACTGGATCCCGGCGATGGGGAACAGCCCGAGCTTCAGCCCGAAGGTGATCTGCGCGAGGAAGCCGAGCACGAACACCGGCACGGCCACGACGGCCGTCGTGCTCACGAGGACGAGGTTGTCAAGGAACGAGCCTCGTCGCACCCCCGCGGCGATCCCGGCGACCAGGCCGAACAGCGCCTCGAAAGCGAGGGCCGTGAAGGCCAGCGTCACGGTCACCGGTAGCCGGTCCGCGATGGTCTCGCTCACCGGCCGGCCCCGGAAGTCGCTGCCGAAGTCGCCCTGCAGGAGGCCCCCGACGTACTTGAGGTACTGCACGACCAGCGGGTCGTTGAGGTTGTACTGCTCGCGCAGCTCCGCCGCTATCGCCGGCGACAGCGGCCGGTCGCCGGCGAGTGCCCGGATCGGGTCGCCCGGCAGCGCGTAGACCAGGGCGAAGATGATGAAGGTGGCACCAAGGATGACGGGGACCGCCAGCAACAGGCGCCTCAGGATGTAGCGGCCCATCTCTTCCTTCTCCTGGCCGCGGCCAGCACAGGGTCGCCGGCCACGGAGGGGCGTCGGCGGCGCGGCACCCCTCCCGCGGTCACTGCTCGGCCGTCACTCCTGGACCACGCGGATCTCGGCGACGGGGACGCGGCCGAACGCGTTGGTGTAGGCGCCCTCGACCCGTTCCGAGTGCACCGTCTGGTTCACCCGGGAGAACAGCGGTGCCGACGGCATGTCCCGGCAGAGGAGGTCCTCGGCCTGGTGGTAGAACCCGATCGCCGTCTCGTTGTCGGGCGCCGAGTTGCCCTGCTGCACGAGGGCGTCGAACTCGGGGTTCGAATACCAAAAGTTGTTCGACCCAGCGGGGGGCAGCGCCTCGGTGCCGTAGAGGGGCTCGAGGAAGTTCTGCGGGCTCGGGTAGTCCATGATCCAGCCGGCGCGGTGCGGGCCGGTGAAGCCCTTCGCGTCGCCGAGGGGCAGGTACTGCGGGAACTGCAGGTCGCCGCGGAGCACGAACTCCAGGCCGAGGTTCTCCCGCAGCTGGTTGCCCACCGCCTGCATCCATTCCTCGTGGCCGGCGCCGGCGTTGAACCACAGCTCGACCGGCTTGGTGCGGTCGAAGCCCGCCTGGTCGAGCAGCTGGTCGGCCCGGGCGGGGTCGAAGTCGATGAACTCGCAGGCGTCCTCGCGGTAGCCGTCGATCGTCGGCGCGATCCACGAGCCGACCGGACGGCGGCTCCCCAGGAAGATCGCCTCGGTGATGGCCTGCCGGTCGATGGCGAGCGAGATGGCCTGCTTGACCCGCGGGTCGGAGTAGCGGGGGTCGAAGTTCGGGAAGCCGAGCGAGGTGATGTCGCCGGAGGGGCGCTCCACGAACCGGTCGCCGAACTGCTGGGGGGCGGTCGCGATCGCGTCCGGCGGGATGATGTCGACGACGTCGAGGTTGCCGGCGAGGACGTCGTTGTAGGCGACGTTGTCCTCGGTGTAGATCCGGAACTCGACCTCCTGCGCCTGCGCGGGGTTCTCGCCGGCGTACTCCTCGTACCGCGTGACGGTCATGCCCCGGGTCGGGTCGAGGGGCGCAGTCGCCCGGAACGGACCGTTGCCGACCGGCTGCTGGCCGAACCCCTCCGGGTCGGCGTAGAACGCCTCCGGCAGCGGGAAGAACGCCGTGTAGCCGAGGGTCACGGGATATTGCGCGAACGGCTCGGCGAGCGTGACCTCGACGGTCTTGTCGTCGACGGCGCGCAGTCCGCTCATCTCCTTCGCGGCGGGCTGGGTGACGACGTTGCCGGCGTCGTCGGTCTCGCCCTGCAGGGCCTCGTAGCCCTCGACGTTCGAGAAGAAGTAAGAGTTGCCCTGGGTGTTCGGCGAGTAGGCCGTGTAGTTCCAGGCGTCGACGTAGGACTTCGCCGTGACGGGCGTGCCGTCGTGGAACGTCCAGCCGTCCTTGAGCGTGATCGTCCAGGTCCTGGAGTCACCGGACTCGATCGACTCGGCGACGCCGTCGTACTCGACCTCGGTGGTCTCCGGGTTGTAGGTGATCAGGCCGGTCCAGAGGCTGTCGACGATCTGCCCGCCCTCGGTCTCGTTGGTGTTGCCCGGGACGAGCGGGTTTTCCGGCTCGCCGATGTAGACGGAGAACGACCCGGTGCCCTCGCTCGGCTCCGGGCTCGCGCTCCCACCACTCCCGCCGCTGCAGGCGGCCAGGGCCAGGGAGAGGGCGACGCCCGGGATCACGAGGCGCGCCCTCGTGGGCGTGCTCAACACAGGGAGTCCTCCTCCGGTTCGGCGGCGGCGCGCCCGGGGGCTGGTGCGTCCCGTCCGGGCGGAACCTAAGCACGCAAAGTGCTGCCGCACGGACTCAGGGCAGTGACCATGCACATTGTGACGAAACCGTGACCTGTCCTGCGTGTGAGCGCGCGACCGCGGGCTCAGGCCCCGCTGGCGCGACAGATCGCCGCGAACTCCTCGGCGTCGAGGCTGGCCCCGCCCACCAGGGCCCCGTCGACGTCGGGCTGGGCCATGAGCTCCGGCGCGTTGGCACCCTTGACCGAACCGCCGTACAGCACCCGCACACTGCCCGCGACCTGCCCGGGGAACAGCTCGCCGAGCCGCGCCCGGATGGCGCCGCAGACCTCCTGGGCGTCCGCCGGTGTCGCGGTGCGACCCGTCCCGATGGCCCAGACCGGCTCGTAGGCGACGACGAGCAGCGCCGCCTCCTCCCCGGACAGCCCCGACACGGCCGCCTCGAGCTGCCCGACCGTGGTCTCCACGTGCCGGCCCGCCTCGCGCGCCTGGAGCCCCTCGCCGACGCAGAGGATCGGCACGAGCCCGGAGTCCAGCGCGGCCCGCACCTTCGCCCGCACGACCTCGTCGGTCTCGCCGTGGTCGGCGCGCCGCTCCGAGTGCCCCACCACCGCGTAGGTGCAGCCGAGCTTGGCGAGCATCGAGCCGCTGATGTCGCCGGTGTGCGCCCCGGAGGCGTACGGCGACAGGTCCTGCCCGCCGTAGGCGATGTCCAGCTTGTCGCCGTCGACGAGCGTCTGCACACTGCGCAGGTCGGTGAACGGCGGGAGCACAGCCACCTCGACGGCCGCGAGCTCGGCCTTCGTGAGGCTGAACGCCAGCTTCTGCACGAGGGCGATGGCCTCGAGGTGGTTCAGGTTCATCTTCCAGTTGCCGGCCATCAGCGGCCGTCGGCCGCCCCCGCTCGCGGACCGTGTGCTCATCGGGACCCCTCCAACGCCGTCACTCCGGGCAGCTCCTTGCCCTCGAGGAACTCCAGGCTCGCGCCGCCCCCGGTGGAGACGTGCGAGAACGCCGACTCGTCGACGCCGAGCGCGCGGACTGCCGCCGCCGAGTCACCCCCGCCCACGACCGTGAACCCGCCGCCGCTGCGCGACACCTCGGCGACCGCCTCCGCGACCCCGCGCGTCCCCGCCGCGAACGGGGCGAGCTCGAAGACCCCCATCGGCCCGTTCCAGAACACCGTCCTGGCGTCGCGAAGCAGCCCCTGGAACCGCTGCACGGTCTGCGGGCCGATGTCGAGCCCCTTCTGGCCGGCACCGATCTCCTCGACCGGACGGGTCTCGGTCTCGGCGTCAGCAGAGAACTCCCGGGCCAGCACGACATCGGTCGGGAGCACCAGTTCGACGCCGCGCTCCTCCGCCGTGCTCATGAAGCCCCGCACGGTGTCGAGCTGGTCGGCCTCGAGGAGGGAGTCGCCCACGTCCAGGCCCTGCGCCTTGAGGAAGGTGAAGCACATCCCGCCGCCGATCAGCAGCCGGTCGACCCGCTCCAACAGGGCGCTGATGACCGCGAGCTTGTCGGACACCTTCGAGCCGCCCAGCACCACGACGTAGGGCCGCTCCGGCGTTTCGACGAGGCGGCGGAGCACGCCGAGCTCGGCGCGGACCAGGTCGCCCGCGGCGGCCGGGAGCCGCGCCGGCACGTCGTACACGCTCGCGTGCCGGCGGTGCACCGCGCCGAACGCGTCGCCGACGTAAGCGTCAGCGAGGGACGCCAGCCGGTCGGCGAAGGCAGCGCGCTCCGCGTCGCCCTTCGCCGTCTCCCCCGCCTCGAACCGCACGTTCTCGAGCAGCGCGACGTCACCGTCGCCGAGGCCGTCGACCACGGCGCGGGCGGACTCCCCCACCACGTCCCGCGCGACCGCGACCGGCCGACCGAGCAGGTCGCCCAGCCGCTCGCCCACGGGCGCGAGTGAGTACTTCAGGTCGGTTGCGCCCTTTGGGCGGCCCAGGTGGGAGCAGACCACGACCCGGGCGCCGGCCTCGGCCAGACGCCGCAGCACCGGCAGGGAGGCGCGGATCCGGCCGTCGTCGCCGACGCGGCCGTCGGACAGGGGGACGTTCAGGTCGCTGCGGAGCAGGACGCGGCGGCCTGCCACTCCGTCCGCGAGCAGGTCGTCGAGGGTGCGCACGAGAGTGGCCTCCAGGGGCGGGGACGGCGCGGCCCCGGGCACTGCGGTGTCGGTGCTGCGGTGTCGGTGCAGGGCCCGGGCCGGGCGACGGGGAGGAGCGGCAGTGCCTGCCAGGACGGGAGTGGGCCCCGTCGGGACGGGAGGGGCCGGTCAGGACGGGCGTGGGCCCGTCCCGAATGGAAAGGCCCTCAGGAGAGGCCGCGGCCCACCAGCGCCGTCAGGTCCGCCAGGCGGCTGGAGTAGCCCCACTCGTTGTCGTACCAGCCCACGACCTTCACCTGGTTGCCCTGCGCCATGGTCAGCAGGCTGTCGAAGGTGCAGGAGGCCGGGGACCCGACGATGTCGGAGGAGACGATCGGGTCCTCCGTGTAGACGAGCACGTCCTTGAGCGGGCCGTCTGCGGCGCGGCGGTAGGCGGCGTTGACCTCGTCGACCGTCACCTCGCGCTCGAGCTCGACCACGAGGTCGGTGACCGAGCCGTCGGGCACCGGCACGCGCATCGCGATGCCGTCGAGCTTGCCCTTGAGCTGCGGGAGCACGAGCGACGTGGCCTTCGCGGCGCCCGTCGACGTCGGGATGATGTTCTGCGCGGCGGCACGGGCGCGGCGCAGGTCGGGGTGCGGGAAGTCGAGGATGACCTGGTCGTTCGTGTAGGCGTGGATCGTCGTCATCATGCCCTTGACGATCCCGAACTCCTCGAGGAGCACCTTCGCCAGCGGCGCGACGCAGTTCGTCGTGCAGGAGGCGTTCGACAGGATGTGGTGGTTCGCCGGGTCGTAGTCGCCGTCGTTGACGCCCATGACGACCGTGAGGTCCTCGCCCTTCGCGGGCGCCGAGACGATCACCTTCTTGGCGCCGCCCTTACGGTGGGCGCCGGCCGTCTCCGCCGTGGTGAAGCGGCCCGTCGACTCGATGACGATGTCGACGCCGAGGTCGCCCCACGGCAGCGCGGCCGGGTCGCGCTCGGAGAGCACCTTGAGCTCGCCGCCGCCGATGCGGATGCCGCCCTCCGTCGCGGAGACCTGCTCCGACAGCGACCCGAGCACGGTGTCGTACTTCAGCAGGTGCGCCAGCGTGGTCGTGTCCGTCAGGTCGTTGACGGCGACGATCTCGATCTCGCCTCCGGGACGGGCGGCGGCCGCCCGCCAGAAGTTGCGCCCGATGCGCCCGAAGCCGTTGATGCCTACGCGGACTGCCACGTCGACTGTTCCCCTCGTGTCGGTGTCGTTGCCTCGTACGCACGACGCGCCCGCCACGTCGCGGGCACACGCGGGCACTGTGAGGCCCGCGGGGGCCGTGGACCGGAGTGCGGCGTCGCCGTGCATCCGCGAGCGACCCTAGCGGCTCCCCTCGACAGGACCCAGGTCCGGACAGGGCCCCGGTCGGCGGGCACTGCCCGCCCCCTCCTCCCCGCGCACCACCAGGGGGCCGACTGTGCTGGCCTGCCGGCCTACTGGGCCAGCATGTCCGGTGTCACGGCCTCCTCCGTGCCCGGCACCCCGAGGTCGCTCGCCCGCTTGTCGGCGAGCGCCAGCAGCCGCCGGATCCGCCCCGCGACGGCGTCCTTCGTCATCGGCGGGTCCGCCAGGGCGCCGAGCTCCTCGAGGCTGGCGTTGGCGTGCTCCAGCCGCAGCCGGCCCGCCTGCAGCAGGTGGTCCGGCGCAGGCGGGTCCATGTCGGACAGCAGCTCCATCGCCCGGGTCACGCGGGCCCCCGCCGCGACCGCCGCCCGCGCCGACCGGCGCAGATTCGCGTCGTCGAAGTTCGCCAGCCGGTTCGCGGTGGCGCGGACCTCGCGCCGGACGCGCCGCTCCTCCCAGCGCAGGAGGCTGTCGTGCGCGCCCATCCGGGCCAGCAGCGCGCCGATGGCGTCGCCGTCGCGCACCACGACGCGGTCGATCCCGCGCACCTC
>JALYNB010000177.1 GCA_030773395.1 Actinomycetota bacterium | reverse complement strand
GGCCACGACGGCCGACGGGGCGGCGGTGGCGCCGGCAGCGGACCCCGACCGGTGGTGGGGCCTGCTGGGCACCACCGACGTGCCCGACCCGCTGCACCCGCCCGGGCGGCCCCTCCGGCTGTCGGGGACGTCGCTGTCCGGTCTGGGCACCTGCCCCCTGCGCTGGTTCCTCGGGCACGAGGTGCACGCCGACGTCCCCGCCAGCGCCGCGATGGGCTTCGGCGGCCTGCTCCACGTGCTCGCCGACCAGGTGGCCCGGGGGGAGACGCCGGCCGACCTGGCGGCTCTCGAGCGGCGCCTTGATCGCGTGTGGGGCCAGCTGGCCTACGAAGCGCCGTGGGTGTCCGCGCAGCAGCGGGACGTCGCGCGGGAGGCCCTGTCACGGTTCCTCCGGTGGCACGCCGCCGACCGAGGGCGCCGGCTCGTCGCCACCGAGGTCGACTTCGAAGTGTCGGTGCCGGTGGAGCTGCCCGCGCCGCTGCCGCCGGCGGCGGTCGTGCTGCGCGGGTCGATGGACCGGGTCGAGGTCGACCAGGAGGGCCGCGTCCACGTCGCCGACCTCAAGACCGGCAAGAGCACCCCGTCGAACGCCGACGTGGAGCGGCACCCCCAGCTCGGGCTCTACCAACTCGCCGTCGAGGGCGGGGCGCTGGAGCGTGTCGACGGGGTCGGCCCCGCGGCGCGGGTGGGCGGGGCCGAGCTGGTCCACCTGCGGCTGGACGGGCCGAAGAAGGGCCCGGCCGGGCAGCCGAAGACCCAGGCGCAGCCGCCACTCGACGGCGCCGACCCGTGGGTCCAGGAACTCCTCGGGACGGCGGTCACCCGGCTGCTCGCCGAGGACTTCCCGGCCACGCCCAACGACCGCTGCGACCGCTGCCCGTTCCGCCGGTGCTGTCCCGCGCAGCCCGACGGCGAGCAGGTGGTGGCGTGAGGGCCGCGCCCGGCGGCGCGCCCCGTGGCGGGCTGCGCGTGCCCGAGGACCTCCGGGTCGTGCTCGACATCCCGTTCAGCGACGAGCAGCTCGCCGCCGCCACCGCCCCGCTCGGGCCCGGCCTCGTCGTCGCGGGGGCCGGCTCCGGCAAGACCGCGGTGATGGCGGCGCGGGTCGTCTGGTGCGTCGGCACCGGGGCCGTGCAGCCGCAGGAGGTCCTCGGGCTCACGTTCACCAACAAGGCGGCCGGGGAGCTGGCGGGCCGCGTCCGCGCCGGGCTCGCGAAGGCCGGGCTCCTCGACGGTGGGGGGGACGCGGACGGCGGTGAGCCGACGGTGAGCACGTACCACGCCTACGCCGGTCGGCTCGTCGCCGAGCACGCCCTGCGCATCGGCGTCGAGCCCCAGTCGCGCCTGCTCGCCGACGCCACCCGCTTCCAGCTCGCCGCCCGGGTGCTGCGCCAGGCCCGCGGCCCGTTCCGCGACCTGGCCCGCCCGCTCGGGATGCTCGTCGACGACCTGCTCGCGCTCGACGGGGAGCTCGCGGAGCACCTCGTCGAGCCCGAGGTCCTCCGCCGGCACGACCTCGCGCTCGCCGCGGAGCTGGCCGCCGTGCCCAAGCCGACGGAGGACCACCGCAAGGCGGTGGCCGCGATCCGCAGCCGCGCCGAGCTGCTCACGCTCGTGGAGGAGTACCGGCGCACGAAGCGCGAGCGGGAGCTCCTCGACTTCGGTGACCAGGTGGCGGTCGCCGCCCGGCTCGCCACGGAACGCCCGGAGGTCGGCGCGTCCGAGCGCGCGCGCCATCGCCTCGTCGTCCTCGACGAGTACCAGGACACGTCCGTCGCCCAGAGGCGCCTGCTCGCCGGGCTGTACGGCGGCGGCCACGCGGTCACCGCAGTCGGCGACCCGTGCCAGGCGATCTACGGCTGGAGGGGCGCCTCGGTCTCCAACATCGACCGCTTCCCGACCCACTTCGCCTGCGCTGACGGCAGCGCGGCGACCCGCCACCCCCTGACCGTCAACCGGCGCAGCGGAGGACGGCTGCTCCGGGTCGCCAACACCGTCGCGGCCGCCCTCCTCGAGCGCCACCGGCAGGACGCGCTGCGGCCTGAGCCGACCCGGTGCGACGCGGGCGAGACGGTCGTGGCCCTCCACGAGACGGTCACCGACGAGATGCGCTGGGTGGCCGACCAGGTCGAGGTCGCGCTGGCGGGCGGCACCCCGCCGGGACAGGTCGCGGTCCTCGTCCGCGCCCGCAGCGACTTCGCCCCCGTCCGCGCGGCGCTGGTCGCCCGGGGCGTTCCGGTGGAGGTCGTCGGGCTCGGCGGGCTGCTCTCCCTGCCGGAGGTCGCCGACGTGGTGGCCACGCTGGAGGTCCTCGACGAGCCGACGAGCAACGCTGCCCTGCTGCGTCTGCTCACCGGCCCCCGGTGGCGGCTCGGGGTCCGCGACCTGGTCGCCCTGGGGCGGCGGGCCAGGCTGCTCGCCGCTTCCGCGGACGCCGGGGGGGCGGAGACGCCCGGCGAGGCGCGCGACGGGGACGCGGTCACGGGCGCGGACGGTCCGGACGTGCAGGCGGGCGCGGACGCCGACGGCGGTGACCTCACGGACGACATCGAGGAGGCGCTGGAGGAGGCCGTCGCGGGCGTCGACCCCGTCGAGCTCACCGCGCTCTCCGAGGCGCTGGACCGGCCGGGCCGGGCCGGCTGGTCGGAGGAGGGGCTGCGGCGGGTGTCCCTGCTCGCCGGGGAGCTCCGCGAGCTGCGCCGCCACCTCGACGAGCCCCTCCTCGACCTCGTGCACCGCATCGTGCGCACGACCGGTCTCGACGTGGAGCTCTCGGCCAGCCCCGAGGCGCGGGCGGCCCGGCGGCGGGAGTCCCTGGCCGCCTTCCTCGACCAGGTCGCCGCGTTCAGCGACCTCGACGGCGACGCCTCGGTCACCGCGTTCCTGGCGTTCCTGCGGGCAGCCGAGGAGCACGACCGCGGGCTCGACCGGACGACGCCGTCCGGGGCCGACGCGGTGCAGGTCATGACCGTGCACAAGTCCAAGGGGCTGGAGTGGGACGTCGTCGTCGTCCCCGACCTGACGCGCGGCGTGTTCCCGGCGGAGACCGTCCGCGACCGGTGGACGCGGGCAGCGCACGTGCTCCCGGTGCCGCTGCGCGGCGACGCCGAGGACCTCCCGGCCCTGGCCGGGCTCAGCAGCCGCGACTTCAAGGACCACGACGCGGACCTCCGGTCCCACCTCGAGCGCGAGGAGCGCCGCCTCGGCTACGTCGCGTTCACCCGTGCCCGCCACCGGCTGCTGGCGAGCGCCCACTGGTGGGGGCCCACACAGAAGCGGCCACGCGGGCCGTCGCCGTTCCTCACCGAGCTGAAGGAGCTCTGCGAGTCCGGGCTCGGCACGATCGCCGCCTGGGCCGACGCGCCGGCGGACGACGCGGAGAGTCCCGTCCTCGCCGAGGCCGTCGAGCTGCCGTGGCCGGCGCCGCTGCAGGGCGACGAGCTGGCGCGACGGCGGGAGGCCGCGGCAGTGGTGCGGGCGCACCGCGACCGGCTGCCACGGGGGCTGCTGCCCGGTACGGAGGCGCTGGCCGACCTCGTCGGCGCATCGGCAGCCGCGGGGAGCGGCCGCACCGGGAGGCGTCCTCGGCTGAAGCCGGAGGAGCAGGCCCGGCTCGACGCCTGGGACCGTGACCTCGTGCTGCTGCTCGCCGAGGCCCGCCAGACCGGCCTCGAGCGGGGAGTCGTCGACCTCCCCCGTGGGCTCACCGCGACGCAGCTGGTCCGCCTCGCACGCGACCCGGAGGGGCTGGCCCGGGAGATCGCCCGGCCGATGCCGCGCCCTCCCGCGCCCGCGGCGCGTCGAGGCACGCGCTTCCACGCCTGGGTCGAGACGCTGTTCCAGCAGCGGCCGCTGCTCGACCCCGACGAACTTCCCGGCGCGGGTGACGCCGGAATCGCCGACGACGCCGACCTCGCGGCGCTGCAGGCGGCGTTCCTGCAGACCCCGTACGCCGAGCGGGTCCCGCTGCAGGTCGAGGCCCCGTTCTCCCTCGTGCTCGGCGGGCGGGTGATCCGGGGGCGGATCGACGCGGTCTACGACCTGGGTGGCGGGCGCTTCGAGTTGGTCGACTGGAAGACCGGGCACGAGCCCGCCGACCCCCTGCAGCTCGCGGTCTACCGGCTGGCGTGGGCGCGGCTGCGCGCGGTGGCCCCGGAGGCCGTGGACGCGGTGTTCCTCGACGTCCGACGAGGACAAGTGACCCGCCCGGACCTCCCCGGTGAGGACGAGCTGGAGCGCCTGCTCACCGGTCGCTCCTGACCATCCGCCAGGAACCGCCGGCCATCTATGGCTCGGAGAGTCCCGGAACATCTCGCTCTCCGCCAAGCAGACACGGGCAGGTCCGGCTGCCGCCGCTGCGTGCTGACTCCGCGCAAGTCCGCCACGGCGCCGTCCTCACCTCACGCGATCTTCCGGCAGTCCGAGCCCCCCGTCCAGTTGGCGTTGTGTGAGCGGGAGCACAGAAGGTCGGGCAGTGCGTGCCTACGGTTCCCCTCACGGTGGCGACGGGCGCCGCCCCGGCGAGGGGGTCGACATGGCAGCGACGGGCACGGGCACGTGCTCTGGTGCGAGAGGTGCGGGCGCGGCACCCCCGGGCTCGACGTCCGCGTCGTCGACCTCGACGAGCAACCGGAGTACTGCTTGCCGAGGGGCGTGGTGGGGAAGCCCATCTGGCTCCTGAGCGGCCGCCCCCGGTGGGCGGGGTACCCCTCGCTGGCTGAGCTGGGCCGGACGCTGACCCTCCAGGACACCGCAGGCAGTCGCACCCCGCGGGGAGGCCGGGGAGCTCGCGCCGTCTGGCGTCGGCGGCGACCCGGCCTTGCTTGTGCTATCACCGCACCCGACCGAGGACGTGAGATGACTCTGCCCCTGTCTCTAACTGACCGAGCCGGCCGGCGCGCTCGTCACACCGGCACCGCTCTGCTCCTCGCGGGCCTCGCGCTGGTGGCGGGCTGCGGCGAGGAGTCGCCTGGGACGACCGCCGGGTCGGGCACTGCCGCGCAGGTGGCGCCGAGCGCTACCGGTGCCGATGCGCCCGCGTTCACAGCAGCCACCCTCGACGGTGCCGAGTTCGACTCCGCCGCTCGCTTTGCGCAAGGCCCCACCGTCCTGTGGTTCTGGGCGCCCTGGTGCACGATCTGCCGCACGGAGGCGCCGGAGGTGCTCGCGGTGGCTGAGGAGTTCGCCGGCGACGTCACCGTCGTGGGTGTAGCCGGCCGGGGCGAGGTGGATGAGATGGTCGACTTCGTCGCCGATACCGGCACCGGGCGTCTCGAGCACGTCGTGGACCGTGACGGCGCGATCTGGAGCGAGTTCGGGGTGGTGGCGCAGCCGGCCTTCGCCTTCGTCGGGCGGGACGGGCAGGTGGAGGTCTTCAACGGGGCGCTGCCGCCCGACGACCTGCGCGCAGCGGCACGCAGCCTGGCGGAGGGGTAGCCGGTCGTGGACGAGGTGCCGTACGCGCTGGCGCTGGTTGCGGGGGCGGTGGCCGCGGTGAACCCCTGTGGGTTCGCGCTGCTGCCCGCCTACCTGGCGGTCCTCGTCGCCGACCCCAACGCCGACCGGGGCCGGCTGGCGTTGCTCGCCCGGGCCGTGCGGTTCTCGGCGGGGATGACCGTCGGGTTCGTGGCACTGTTCGGGCTGTTCGGAGCGGTCATCGCTCCCCTCGCGGTGTCGGTGGAGCGCTGGCTGCCGGCCGTCACCGTCGTCATGGGTGTCCTGCTCGTCCTGGTCGGGCTGCGTACGCTTGCCGGGTACGGCCTCGGCGTCCCCGGCCTCGCCCGGTTCGGGCGGGGACCGAGCGGGGCGTGGCTGTCCCAGGTCGGGTACGGCGCCGGCTTCGCGCTCGCCTCTCTGTCGTGCACCGTGGCGCCCTTCCTGGCGGTGTCTGCCACCGCGTTGCGGGTCGGCAGCGTCCCCGGGGTCGTGGCCACCTTCGTTCTCTACGCCGTGGGGATGGGCAGCGTCGTGCTCGCCCTGAGCCTTGCGGTGGCCTTCGTCCGGGGGTCGGTTGCGACTCGCGTCCGGCAAGCCGGGCCGGTGCTGACCCGGGTCGGCGGGGCGCTGCTCGTGCTCGCCGGCGCGTACGTCGCCTGGTACGGCGCGGTGGAGGTGCGGGTGCTGTCCGGGGACGTCACCCGCGATCCGCTCGTCAGCGCGGTCACCCACGTCCAGGCGGCGGCGACGCGGACACTTGCCCGACTAGGCGCTGCGGGCGTCCTCGCCCTCGCCCTGACCGGGCTCGCGGCAGGCCTGGTCGCCACCCGCCACCGGCGGGCACTCCCCGATGACCAGCACAGGCTGGAGGAGGGCCCGCGCTCCGCGGCCGACGTACCCGGCGCGAGGCTGCGATGAAGCAGGTCAGGGTCGTAGGGGCCATCGCCCTGGTCGCCATCGGCTCCGTGGCCTGCGGCGGCCAGGCGACGTCCGACTCGCCGCCCGGCCGGGGCGCCGTGCCCGCGGTCGAACCGGTCAGCCTCGCCGGGGTCGAGGAGTCGCCGCGGGAGGACGTGCCATCCGCGCTCGACCGGGCCACCGAGGGACTGCTCGCGGTCCCCGACCCGGCACTCCCGACGCCTCTCGTCGACCCGGCCCGGATCCGCCCCGGTGGGCCACCGCCCGACGGGATCCCGCCCGTCGACGAGCCGCGGTTCGTACCCGCCGCGCAGGTCGACTGGCTGGCCGACGACGAGCCGGTGCTCGCGCTCGAGGTCGGCGACGACGCCCGCGCGTACCCCGTGCAGATCCTGGTCTGGCACGAGATCGTCAACGACACGGTCGGCGACGTCCCGGTGTCGGTGACCTACTGCCCGCTGTGCACGTCCGCGCTGGCATTCGACCGCCGGATCGGCGACCGGCTGGTCACGTTCGGCACCAGCGGGATGCTCTACCAGTCAGACCTCGTCATGTACGACCGGCAGACCGAGTCGCTCTGGTCGCAGCTCGCCGCAGAAGCGATCGCCGGCGCGCTGACGGGCACCGAGCTGACCCGGTTGCCCGTTCAGACCCTCCCGTGGGCGCGGTGGCGGGAGGCGCACCTTGAGGGCTGGGTGCTGAGCCGCGACACCGGCGCGCCCCGCTCGTACGGCTCGAACCCCTACCCGGGCTACGACGAGCCGGGCGAGCGGCCGTTCCTCTACGACGGCGAACTCGACGCTCGACTCAAGCCGAAGGCGCGGGTCGTCGGTCTCGGCCAGGACGTCGACCCCGTGGCCATCCCTCTCGAGCCTCTCGCAGCCGCGCGCGTGGTCACCGTCGAGGTGGCCGAGGAGCCGGTGGTCGTACTGGCCACCGAGGGACTGCGGTCGGCTCTCGACGAGGGCGACGTGGACGAGGGGCGGGAGATCGCCGCGACCGGGGCGTTCCGGCCCGAGGCCGATGGCCGCGCGCTGACGCTCGCGCCCAGCGGCCCGCAGGAGTTCACCGATGCCGAGACCGGATCCACGTGGACCTTGGACGGTCGAGCGATCGCCGGGCCGCTCGCCGGGGAGCGGCTTCAGCCCGCGGAGTACGTCGACACCTTCTGGTTCGCCTGGTCAGCCTTCCAGCCGCAAACGCGAATAATCACGTCCTGACGCGTGAACTC
>JALYNB010000176.1 GCA_030773395.1 Actinomycetota bacterium | reverse complement strand
CCGTCCAGTACCCGGCGCGGGTCCACCTCGGCGCCCGCCCGGTGCTTCACGCACCGGTTCACCTCGAAGCAGTCGGGCCAGTCGCCCTCGACCGCCACGAAGGAGAACCCCTTCTCCTCCACCAGCCGCCTCGTCGCGTCGGCGCGCCATCGGTAGTACTCGTGCGTGCCGTGCGAGGCCTCGCCGAGCATGACGATCCGGGCGTCCCCGACCCGGTCGAGCAGCGGGTCGAGGTCGCCGACGGCGCGCAGCGGCAGCGCCAGGTCTCCGACGTCGTCCGTCATGCCGCATCTGGTCCCCACCTCCGGTTCCCGCATGCCGACCGCGGGGGTCGCGGGCCGGATCCGGCCCGCTCACGCACCGGGCCGGCCGCGTCCGCGGTCCACGTCACACCGTGCTCGCGGCCGTGCTGCGCGACCAGCTCCCCGGCCCCCTGCAGCGGGAGCGGGTCCGGCATCGGGTAGGCGGAGCGCACCGCGGCCAGGGAGTCCGAGAAGCGGGCCAGCGTGCCGAAGTCGCGCGGGAACGCTGCGGGTCGGCGCCCGCGAACACGTCGATGCGCCGGCCCCGGCGCAGCACCTCCTGCCACTGCTCGACGGTCGCCAGCCCCGCGCTGTCGGTGCCGTGGCTGAACAGCGCCAGCCGGATCTCGTCGTACGGCGGCACGGCGTCGAGCCGCGTGGCGACGCGGCGGATCGTTGATCGACACGGGGTCGAACCCCACTCGGCCTCCGGGCTCTCGCCGTCCGCGGGCGGCGGGTCCCAAACCCGGAATGGCGAGCGGTGCCGCTCGAGGAAGGCGGCGACGCGCGGCCCGCCCTCGGGCGTACTCCTTGGGGGGTGAGTCCGCCGGCGGCGCCGTGCTGGAACACGTGCCGCTCCTGCACCGTCGTCGTCGGCCAGGACAGGCCGCACTCGACCACGACGACCGTCGCGCCCGGCTCGAGCCGCTAGGCGAGGAACCGTTCGCACACCGGGCCCAGCGTCCAGCTTCAGCCGGAAGTACGTCATCCGGGCGATCACCAGGCGGTCCTGGTCGGCGTCGTGCATTGGTGGAGCACGACGTCGGGGTTCGCGTCGAGGAGCGCGCGGGCCGGCGCCCGCACCGCCTCGATGTCGGCGCGCCGGTCGTCCGGGTGGACGCCGGGACCGGCGGATCGGCAGCAGCACGGTCTGGGCAGCCGGGCGCGCGTGGCGATCGCGTCCGCGGCGCCGCGCAGCACCAGGGTCGGGCACGTGACGTGCGGCAGGCAGGCCAGGACGTCGTCGCGCTGCCGCGAGACGAGGCTGGTGACCAGCGTCAGCGGGTCGCCTCGCAGCCGGTCGCGGACGAGCGTCGCAGCTGCCGGACGGGCTCGCGCAGGCCGTCGGCGAGCCAGCGCCCCACCACCGCCTCCGGCTCGGCCTGCGGGCGCTCGTCGAGGCGGAGAGCACGAGCACCGCGACGCGACCGGGGTCGGCCTGGGCCGCGGCCAAGGCGAACTGGCAGCCGACGGAGTGGCCCGAGGAGGTGACGCGCTCGAGGCCGACGACCTGGCACCACCGCAGGAGGCCGCGGGCGTGGTCGTCCACGTCGTACCGACGGCGGGGCCGGGAGCTGCCGCCGCTGCGGGCAGGTCGACCGTCCAGACCTCCGCCAGGCGAACCAGCTCCCGCTCGGCGGGCACGAGCGTGCGGCCCGACAGGCCCAGCCCCGGCACCATGACGCCCGGGTCGCCGGGGCACGCCGCCGTCGTGTCGCGGCGCCGGGCGGTCAACCGCAGGTCGTCCACCCGGTAGCGGCGCGTGGCGGCGTGTGCTCGCGTCCTCGGGCCGACGGGTGCCCAGCCGACCGCCCTCCACACCGGCGCCGACCAGGCACGGTGGTCACGTGCCCGACGCGGGTACCACAGGGTGGTTCTGCACACCCCTGACCCCGGAGGCAGACATGGGCGACGAGTTCCACAAGGGCGACGAGGTCACCTGGAACAGCCATGGCGGCGAGGCCGTCGGCAAGGTCGAGAAAAAGATCACCGAGGACACCAAAGCGGCCGGCCGGACGGTCCGCGCCTCCGACGACGACCCGCAGTACCTCGTCAAGAGCGAGAAGTCCGGCGGGGAAGCGGTGCACAAGCCGTCCGCGCTGCACGAGAAGTGAGCCCCGCACTGTGACGAGCGCAGACAAGGGCCCGGACGAGGTCTTCGACGAGTTCCGGGAGGCGGTCAACATGACGCCGAAGCAGCTCGAGGAGTGGCTCGACACGGACGAGTCGCAGTCGGTCGGCTGGACCGGCAACGGCGGCGGCCGCAAGGACTCCACCGGTGGCGAGGAGTCCAAGGGGCACGAGAGCGGCCGGCACATCGTGCGCCTGCTGCGCACGAAGCGCGGCGACCTCGGCGACGACGACTACGCGGAGATGCGCCGCGTGGTCGGCTACGTGCACCGCCACCTTGCGCAGCGGCCCACGAAGGAGGACATCGAGACCTCCCGGTGGCGCTACTCCCTGATGAACTGGGGCCACGACCCGCTCCGGGATTGACGGGAGCAGCGTCCGGGGTCCGGTCGGACCGCCCGGCCGGGCCGACGGACGGAGGCTCGACGTGCCCTCGACGACGACGGCATGACCACGACGGGGGCGGGCGGCACCGCCCCGCACGCGGACGCCGACCAGGGCGACAGCGGCGACGACGCTGCCGGCAGCGACAGCGGCGGCTCGGTCTCCGGCACCAGTGACAGCGACGACTCCGACTCCGGCAGCAGCGACAGCGGCGACGACGCCGGCGGCGGCGGCAACAGCTCGGACTCGGGCGACAGCGACTCCCGGTCCTGACTCCGGTTCCCGCCCACCGCCTGACGACGGAGGCCAGGTCACTCGCCCCGGCCCGGGCGCTGCTCACCTCTCCAGGGCGGTGGCCTGGGCGACGGACGCGCTCGCCGACGACGACACCGCCGGGCGTCGGCGTCCAGCTGTCGTGCCATCGCTCCTTCTCCCGCCGAAGTCTACCCTCGCGTGAGGGTGAAGTTGCAGCAGGATTTGGCGAAGGGGACGGAGAGCAGGGCATGGGGCTGGAGCTGATGCGCCTGGCTGAGGTCAGCGAGCGGACGGGCCTGAGCTCCACCACCATTCGAGGCTGGGGGGGTCACGAGTCGTCGTACCGGACCGCGCGCTGGGCCCGCACCGGCTCTACTCGCCCGCTGACCTCGCGCGGCTGCTCCTGGTCAAGCGCATGACCGTGCTCGGCCTGACCCAGCCAGAGGTCCGGGACCTGCTCGACGTGCTCGACCAGCCGCGCACGACGGGCACTGGGACCACCCCCCTGACCCCCGAGCGGGCGGATGTTCTCGACCGCGCTCGTGCCTGCCTGAGCACCGTCCACGGACGCCGCCGGGCGCTGCGGGGTCAGGCCGACGCGGCCGAGGGCCTCACGGCCGCCCTGACCCTCCAGCTGCGCAGGCCGGGGGTCGCAGAACGGTTCAGCCCGCAGGCGGTCATCTCGCCGGCAGCAGCCCGCACGGAGGTGGAGGTATGAGCTACTACATGCAGATCGGCGAGGTGGCCGAGCGGACCCGCCTGAGCCTGCGGACCATCCGCTACTACGAGGAAGCCGGGCTGGTCGCCCCGGCGACCCGCAGCGCCGGAGGATTCCGGCTCTACACCGAGGCCGACGTCGACCGGCTACTGCTGCTGCGGCGGGCCAAGCCACTCGGCTTCTCCCTCGAGGAGCTACGTGCGCTGCTCATCGTCCTGGACGGACTGGACCGAGCGGCGGAGGGCTCGCCGGACCGCGCCGGGCTGCTGGACCGGCTCGCGATGTTCGGCGAGGCGGCCCGGGTTCGAGTGCAGGCGCTCCGCGAGGAGCTCGAGAAGGCCGAGGCCTTCGCCGAGCTGCTCCGAGCGAGCACGTCCACAGGCACCGGCTCGTCCGGGAGGGAGACGGGCCAGTGAGCACACTTGCTTTCGACAGCGCCGCCGACCAGACGGACGACCCGCGGGGGCAGGCCGCCCGCCGCCGCACCTTCGCGGTCATCAGCCACCCGGACGCCGGGAAGTCCACCCTTACCGAAGCCCTCGCCCTGCACGCCCGAGTGATCGCGGAGGCCGGCGCCGTGCACGGCAAGGCGGGGCGCCGCGGCACGGTCTCGGACTGGATGGAGATGGAGCGGGCCCGCGGGATCTCCATCACGTCGGCGGCCCTGCAGTTCTCGTACGGCGACAGCGTGGTCAACCTCCTGGACACACCCGGCCACGCCGACTTCTCCGAGGACACCTACCGTGTGCTCGCCGCGGTCGACTGCGCGGTGATGCTGCTCGACGCCGCGAAGGGCCTCGAGCCCCAGACGATGAAGCTGTTCGACGTCTGCCGCTCCCGCGGCATCCCCCTGCTCACTGTCGTGAACAAGTGGGACCGCCCCGGACTGGAGCCGCTGGAGCTCCTGGACG
Source organism: Actinomycetota bacterium (assembly GCA_030773395.1). GTDB lineage: Bacteria > Actinomycetota > Actinomycetes > JALYNB01 > JALYNB01 > JALYNB01. Next base: position 3,111 of record JALYNB010000176.1, on the reverse strand, counting down.
AGATCGAGGCCCGCACCGGCCTGCGCCCCACGCCGCTCACCTGGCCAGTGGGAATCGCGGGGGACTTCCGCGGCGTGCTCGACCGCCGTACGGGTGAGTTCGTGCGCTACCACCGCACCGCCGGAGGCGCCACCGCCGCCCCCGAGGAGCACCTGCCCCCGACCGTCGCCGCCCAGCAGGAGGGCTCGGCCTGGGCCAGGGCAGTGGAGGAGTCCGAGCTGCTGACCGCGACCGGCGCCGACCACGACCAGGCGGCGTTCCTTGCCAGGAAGACAACCCCGCTGCTGTTCGGCTCCGCGGTGCTGAACTTCGGGGTGCGCCAACTCCTCGACGTCCTCGTCGAGCTCGCGCCGAGTCCCGGCGAGCGGCTCGACGCGCACGGCGCCGCCCGACCCCTCGAGGCCCCGTTCAGCGCTTTCGTGTTCAAGGTCCAGGCCGGGATGGACCGCGCGCACCGCGACCGCCTGGCCTACGTGCGGGTCTGCTCAGGCGTGTTCGAGCGCGGCGCGGTCGTCACGCACGCGCAGACCGGGAGACCGTTCTCCACCAAGTACGCCCAGCAGGTCTTCGGCCGGGAGCGGAGCACGGTGGACACCGCCTATCCGGGTGACGTCGTCGGGCTGGTGAACGCCTCCGCCCTGCGCGTGGGCGACACCCTGTACGCCGGTCAGCCCGTCGAGTTCCCCCGAATCCCCAGCTTCGCCCCCGAGCACTTCGCGGTCGCCCGGCCGCAGGACTCCGGCAAGTCCAAGCAGTTCCACCGCGGGATCGCCCAGCTCGAGCAGGAAGGGGTCGTGCAGGTCCTGCACTCCGACCTGCGAGGCGCGCAGGCGCCGGTCCTCGCGGCCGTCGGACCCATGCAGTTCGAGGTGGCCACCAGCCGGATGGAGGTCGAGCTCCACGCCGCCGTCGCCCTCGACCGCCTCCCCTACACCCTCGCCCGCCGCACCACTCCCGAGTGGGCGGAGCTGCTCGACAGCTGGCCCGGAGTCGAGGTCCTCACGCGCAGCGACGGGGAACTGCTCGCCCTGTTCGCCGACGTGTGGCGGCTGCGCTCGGTGCAACGTGAGCACCCGCACGTCGTCGCCGAGCCCCTCGTCGCGCAGACCGAGTGACCGGAAGGCCCTCGGCCCTGCCCTGACCCCTCAGCTCAGTGCGACGCGAGTTGACCGGCCAGGCGCTCGTGCATCCGTGCCGAGGGGTCGTTGAGCCCGACGATCCGCACCGTCTTGCCGCGGCGGGCGTACTTCGTGGTGATCGCGTCCAGCGCGGCCACGGACGAGGCGTCCCAGACGTGCGCCTGGGACAGGTCGATGACGACGTTGACCGGGTCGTTCGCGTAGTCGAACTGGTGGACGAGGTCGTTGCTCGAGGCGAAGAAGACCTGCCCGTGGACGCTGTAGATCACCTGGTCGCCGTCCGGGTCGGTCACTCTGGTCACCTCGACGAGGTGGGCGACCCGCCGGGCGAACAGCAACGCCGCCGTGAGGACCCCGGCGATCACTCCGTACGCCAGGTTGTGGGTCACGACCACGACGACGACCGTCGTGAGCATCACGGCCATCTCACTCTTGGGCATCCGCCGCACCGTGGCCGGCGCGATGCTGTGCCAGTCGAACGTGCTGATCGACACGAGGATCATGACCGCCACCAGCGCGGCCATCGGGATCAGGCCGACGAGGTCACCCAGGACGACGACGAGCACCAGCAGGAAGAAACCCGACAGGAACGTCGACAGGCGCGTGCGCGCCCCCGATCTCACGTTGATCATCGTCTGGCCGACCATCGCGCAACCGCCCATGCCGCCGAACAGCCCGGTCACGACGTTCGCCACGCCCTGGCCCCAGGACTCCCGGGTCTTGTTCGAGGGGGTGTCGGTCAGGTCGTCGACCAGCTTCGCCGTCATGAGTGACTCGATGAGTCCGACGAGGGCGATGCCGAGCGCGTACGGCGCGATCAGCGCGAGTGTCTCCACCGTGAACGGGACGGCCGGCAGGCCGAGCAGCGGCAGGGTCGACGGGAGTTCTCCCATGTCCCCCACCGTGGGCACCGTGATGGAGGCCGCGACGGTGAGCGCGGTCAACACGACGATCGCGACCAGCGGGGATGGCACGGCGGCCGTGAGCCGCGGCAGCCCGTAGATCACGGCGAGCCCGGCCGCGACCAGCGCGTACACCACCCATGGCGCGTCTACGAGGTGCGGCAGCTGGGCCAGGAAGATGAGGATCGCGAGGGAGTTGACGAAGCCCACCATCACGCTGCGCGGGATGAACCGCATGAGCCGCGCGACCCCGAGAAGCGCCAGCGCGACCTGCATCGCGCCGCCGAGCACGACGGCGGCGAGCAGGTACTCCAGCCCGTGCTCGCGGGCGAGCGGCGCCACGACCAGCGCGATCGCACCGGTAGCGGCCGTGATCATGGCTGGTCGGCCGCCGGTGAGAGCGGTCGTGACCGCCATCGTGAACGAGGCGAACAGCCCGACCCGCGGGTCCACTCCGGCCAGAATCGAGAAGGAGATCGCCTCGGGGATCAGCGCGAGAGCGACCACGAGACCAGCCAAGACCTCGGTGCGCAGCACCTTCGCTGACAGCCAAACAGGCCGCCGGGCAGGCGCGTGGGGAGCGAGTGAGCTCATGTAGCCCTTTCCAAGGAGGTGCCTCACGAGCACCACAAAGAGTCCCGAGACCCGGGACGTGAGCTGCAGGCCCAGGCTTCTTGCCCTGGGCAGTCGCGGGCCGCCGGGCCAGTGACTGGGAAGCCCTGTTGGATCAAACCTAACGCTGCAGGAGGGTTAGCGCCAAGCCGCCGAGGCCTACTGTGGCCGCAGTCACCGGATCAGAGTTCTGGCAGACGCGCCCCCTCTGGCACCCCACCGACCTTGCTCCAGGCTCCGCGGGTCCCCGACCGACGTGACCAGCGAGGACGAGCGGCGCGCCCAGTTGCGCCGACTTGTCGAGGAGGACGGCTGGAAGCTGCTGTCGGACGGGGCGCTGCTGCGCGCGCCGCACCTTGATCTGCAGCTGAGGATCACCGAGCAGCACGCAGGTAAGCGGAGACGGACGGGAATCGAACCCGCCAGGACGAGATCCTCGCCCTCACCGGTTTTGAAGA
>JALYNB010000175.1 GCA_030773395.1 Actinomycetota bacterium | reverse complement strand
GGGCGTCGGCGAGCGCGGCCGCGTCGTCCGGGGGCACCAGCACCGCACCCGCGGCGGCGTCGGAGAGCCCGGGCGCCTCGGTGGCGACGACCGGCACGCCGCACGCCGCGGCCTCCAGCACGACGTTGGGCAGGCCCTCCGCGCGGGACGGCAGCACGAAGACGTCTAGCGTGCGCAGGAACTCCGCGACGTCACGCGGGTCGCGCACCTCACCGACGAACCGCACCGGGAGCGTCTCCGCCTGGCGCTCGAGCCGGGCGCGCTCCGGGCCCTCCCCGACCACGACCCAGTCCGCCGAAAGCGTCCCGTCGAGCAGGCGGACCGCCTCCACGAGCACGTCGTAGCCCTTGACGGGGACGAGCCGCCCGACGGAGCCGATGCGCAGCGGCCCGGCCGGCCGGGACGCGCGCTCGGCCTCGGGGGCGGGGTGGAACACGGAGCCGTCGATGCCGTTGCGGATCACATGCACGCGATCGGCCGGCGCCCCGTGCGCCCGCCGGATGAAGTCACCGACGTCGGCCGAGTTGCCGATGAACTCGTCGGCCAGGGGCCGCAGCGCGTGGTCGAGCAGGCGGGCCGGCGCCGGCCGCCAGTCCTCCACCCGCCGCTCGGAGATGACGACCGGCGGCCGGCCGGGACCGGCCAGTGCGAGCCGGGTGAGCAGGTTCGCCCCGTAGAGGGACGAGTGGACGACGTCGAAGTCGTGGCGCGCCAGGCCGCGCAGGGCCGCGAGGCGTCGCGGGTCGGCGTCCCAGCCGGACATCTCTACCACGGGGATGCCCGCCCCGCGCATCTCCTCCGCGTAGGCGTCACCGGCCCGCAACACGCAGAGGGTGGGCTCCCAGTGCCCGCCCGAGGCGGCGGCCAGCAGCATCCCGGCCAGCTGGCGCTCCGTGCCGCTGGCCGCGAAGCGCCCCATGACGTGCAGGACTCTCACAATGAGAACCTTCCTCGCGCATTCGTGTGACGTCGGCGTCACGCCCGGCTGCTGGACTGCTGAGGCTGCCCCCCGCGGGTATCCTCGGAGGCAAGCATCCCGCATGGTGGCGGGCAGGACGTCCGCACCTTCGCGGGCAACACAACAACACGGAGGCCGAGTGCAGGCCCTGGTGACCGGCGCGGCCGGCTTCGTCGGCAGCCACACGTCCGAGGCGCTGCTGCGCCTGGGACACCAGGTTCGCGGTGTGGACTCGCTGACCGACTACTACGACGTCGAGCAGAAGAAGGCGAACCTCCGGCTGCTCGAGGCCCAGCCAGGCTACACCTCGATCAACGCGGACCTCGCGACCGCCGCGCTCCCCGAGCTGCTCGACGGGGTCGACGTGGTGTTGCACCTGGCCGCCCAGCCGGGCGTGCGCGCCTCGTGGCAGGACGGCTTCGCGCACTACACCACCCAGAACGTGCTGGTGACGCAGCGCCTGCTCGAGGCGAGCCGGGGCGCGGGCCTCTCGCGCTTCGTCTACGCGTCGAGCTCGTCGGTCTACGGCCGCGCCTCGTCGTACCCCACGTCGGAGAGCGCGCCGACCCGGCCGTACAGCCCCTACGGCGTGACGAAGCTCGCGGGCGAGCACCTGTGCTCGCTGTACGCGGAGAACTGGGGCCTGCCGACGGTGAGCCTCCGCTACTTCACGGTTTTCGGCCCGCGGCAGCGTCCCGACATGGCCATGCACCGCTTCATCGCGGCGGCGCTCGCCGGCCGGCCCGTCTCCGTGTTCGGCAACGGTGAGCAGGTGCGCGACTTCACCTACGTCGAGGACGTGGCCGCCGCCAACATCGCCGCGGCCACGACCGCCGACGTGCCCCCGGGCACGGTGCTCAACGTGGCCGGAGGCGGGTCGATCACCGTCAACCGCCTCCTCGAGCAGCTGGGCGAGGCCGTCGGCGCGCCGGTGGCCGTCGACCGCGGGCCGGCGCAGCCGGGCGACGTCCCGCAGACGGGCGGCACGATCGACGCCGCCGCGCGCGTCCTCGGCTGGGCGCCGCGGGTACCACTGGCCGAGGGACTGGCCCGCCAGATCGAGTGGCACAGGAGCGCGACCGCGCCGTCGGCAGCCGCCGGCACCCCCCCGACCGCACCCCGAGTCTGAGGAGAGGTCATGGAGATCCTCCAGTATCTGCGCCGTAGGCCCGACGCCACGGCGTTCATGCTGCTGCTGCCGTTGCTCGCAGCACTGCTCACCTATCTGATGCTGCAGCGCCAGGCCCCGCAGTTCGTCGGCGAGGCCCGCGTGATCGTGCCCGAGCAGGCGGCCACCAGCGCCAGCGGGGTCGGCCTCTACATCGCGGACTTCAGCGTGCTCGTCGAGTCGCAGGAGACGGTTGACGCGGTCACCGCCGCCACCGGTGTGGCCGTGGACGACTTCCGCGACGGCCTGGAGGTCAGCCGCGAGGGGCAGTCCAGTCTCTTCACCGTGCTCTACACGACGACCGACTCCGACAGCGCCGCCCCCGTCCTGCGGACGGCCATCGCGACGACGATGGGACGGATGGCCCCGACGGGCGAGGCCGAGCGGCGCCTGGAGTCGGCCCGCACCGCCCACACGGACGCGCAGAACCAGCTCCGGGCCTTCCAGGACTCCATCGGCCTGCTGTTCCCCGACCGTGCGTACAACGACCTGTCGTCGCAGATCCAGTCGCTGCAGGGCAGTCCGAACCCGCTGGACCAGGCGCTGCGGGTGCAGCTGCTGCAGCGGCGCGACGCCCTGGTCGGGCAGGTGCGGACGTACAGTGAGCTGGTCGACCGGGTCGAGCAGGCCGCCGCGGAGCTCCGGGAGACGGAGCAGGCCGCCGCGGAGAGCACGGGCGCCGCGGCCGACGTTCGCGAGGGGCTCGCCATCCAGCGGATCACGATCACCCCGGCGCCGAGCCGCCACGGCCTGCAGGCCGTCGGCATCGGGGCGGCGCTCGGCCTCCTCGGAGCGATCATCCTCACCGTCGGTCCCGACCTGCTCCGCGGTGCGCGGCGGCCGAAGACCGCTCCGACGACGTCCGGGGCGGCCCCCGGCCCGGAGCGCCGTGAGTCGGCGATCCGCGCGGCCGAGCCGCCCGCGCGGCCCCTCCCCACCCCCCAGGAGTCGGGAAGCCGATCGGCGTGACCCGCGTCGCGCCCCTCAGCAAGGCCCAGAAGGTCGCGGCCCTCGCGCGTCAGCGGCTGTCCCGGCTGTCGGACGACCTCGTTTTCTACAACAGCTTCAACGGTCGTTTCACTGACAGCCCCCGTGCTGTCCACGAGGTGCTGCAGTCGCGTCGACCCGACCTGCGCAGCGTGTGGCTCGGAGACGGCGACGGCTTCCCGCCGGACGTCCCGACGGTCGCCCCCGGCAGCGCGGACTACTTCCGCGAAGTCGGGCGCGCCCGCTGGGTGATCGCCAACTTCATGATGCCGGCGTACGCCCCGCGACGAGGGGTGACGTACGTCCAGACCTGGCACGGCACGCCGCTCAAGAAGATCGGCTACGACAACCCCCGCTACAGCCGTGACGACCGCGGGCTGCGCCGGTCTGCGCGGGACTACGCGCAGTGGGACTTCCTGGTCTCGCAGAACCGCTTCAGCACCGAGATCTTCCGTCGGGCCTTCCGGTTCGAGGGGGAGGTGCTGGAGGTCGGCTACCCCCGCAACGACGTCCTCAGCTCCCCCGGCCGCGACGCGATCCGCCGCGCGGTGCGCGCCGAGCTCGGCATCGACGACGACGTGCAGGTCCTGCTCTACGCGCCGACCTTCCGGGACGACCAGAAGGACGCGTCGGGCCGGCTGGCGTTCCCGCTGGCGATCGACCTCGCCCGGATGCAGGAGGCACTCGGAGGTCGGTTCGTCGTGCTGCTGCGCCTGCACCACTGGGTCTCGGCCGGGCTCGGCCCGCTGCCCGAGCAGTTCTGCCGAGACGTCTCCGACCGCCGCGACATCAACGAGCTCTACCTGGCCTCGGACGTGCTGCTCACGGACTACAGCTCGGTCATGTTCGACTACGCGGTCACCGGCAAGCCGATCGTGTACTTCACCCACGACCTCGAGAGCTACCGGGACGCGGGCCGCGGGTTCTACTTCGACCTCGAGGCCGAGGCACCGGGACCGCTCTGCCGCACCACGGAGGAGCTGGTCAGCGTGCTGCAGGAGTCCGACCGCCTCGCGGAGGATCACGCGGCGGCCTACCGGCGCTTCCGCGACACGTACTGCTACCTGGACGACGGTCACGCCGCGGAGCGCGTGGTGGAGCGACTTCTCGCCTGAGGCCCTGATTGGGTCGGGGCGTCACCCGATCGCATGATGCACAGCCCCCGGAGGGGCGACGAAGCAGTCGAGGACCGCGGTCACCGCACCGGTCACCGACAGCCTGCCGAGAGTCGGGCTCGACCCGCTTCCTCGTCGTGCGGCACAGCCGCACCGAGCTCCTCTGGAGTCCCCGTGAAGAGCCGTGTCCTCTCGCTCGCCGCCGCCGTGGCGATCTCCCTGTCGGGCGCCCTGACGACCGTGGCCGCCACCCCGGCCAGCGCGGCCACGACCTCGGCGTCGCTGGTGCCGACGTTCTCCTCGGTCGGCGTGTATTGGAGCCCCGCCGGCGGCGCCGCGTCGAAGCCCGTGACCGTGGCCCACCGGGCGCTGGGGCAGGCGGCGTGGACCAAGGGCCAGGACCTGTGGTTCGACGGCCGCGCCCTGGCCGGCCGCCCCGCCGAGTACCGCGGCAGCATCGTCGGCCTCGCCGCCGGCACCACCTACGAGGTGCAGCTCGCCCTTCCCGGGACCACCCCCACGATCGTCACCCAGCAGGTCCGGACTTGGGCGGAGAAGTTCCCCGTCGCCACCACCGTCGAGCTGCCCGCCACCAGCAGCAAGCCCCTGGACCTGTCCAGGACCGGCTCCCCCACCGGCTACGTGCTCGTCACCGGTCCCGGCGGCGGCCCGGCCACGATCGACGTCGCCGGCGCCGCGGACCACGCCGTCCGCCTGACGAACTCCTCCTACGTCATCCTGCGCGGCCTGACGCTCAAGGGCGCCAAGCGCCACGGCATCCAGCTCGGCGCCAGCACCACCGACGACGTCCACGACATCGTTCTCGAGCGGAACACGATCAGCGGCTGGGGCACGCCCGACACGAGCGGCTTCGGCACCAACCTCGACTCCGCCGTCTACTCCGACAGCGAGAAGCTGACCCGCGTCGTCATCCAGGGCAACACGATCCGCAGCCCCCGCACGACCTCGAACAGCTGGAAGGAGCTGCACAACGGCAGCTACCACCCGCAGGGCCCGCAGGGCATCACCCTGCGCCGTGGGCTCGGCAACAACGTGATCCGCTACAACGACGTCGTCGGCGACGCCACCCACCGTTTCAACGACGGCATGGGCGCGACCGCGAACTTCGGCTACAACGGCTTTCCCGGCAAGGACAGCGACATCCACGGCAACCACGTCGCCTACGCCTGGGACGACGGCATCGAGGCCGAGGGCGGCGGCATGAACGTCCGCATCTGGCAGAACTACCAGACCGAGATCCGCCACTCGTTCGGGATGGCCGCCGTCTCCCTCGGCCCCACCTACGCCTGGCGCAACGTGCAGGACGTCTCCCGGGGGGACAGCGCGGCCACCTGGGGCCAGGCGATGTTCAAGATGGGCGGCAAGACCTCCGGCACCACGTTCTACGGGGACGGCCGCGTCTACGTCTTCCACAACACGGTGCTGAAGCCGTTGGCCGGGCCGCAGACCCGCAAGCCGTTCCAGGCCGCGGACGGACGGGTCCTGCGCAACGCCGTCACCCGCAACAACATCTTCCAGACGGGCGCCCCGTCGGGGACGGAGAGCATCGACGACGAGGGCCGGTCGTCGACGAACAGCTTCGACCACGACCTTTACAACGGGACCCTGTTCACCGCCGCCGGCGCGGAGGCCCGCGGGGTCAAGGGCGCACCCGCGCACGTCAGCGGGTGGGGCTTCGACCCCGTCACGCGGACGGGCGCCTTCGCGCTGGCCGCGGGCTCCCCGGGACTCGATCAGGGTGCGCCCCTGGCGGGCTTCAACCCGGGGTTCACCGGCACCGCCCCCGATATGGGTGCCCACGAGGCCGGCGCGCCCCGGATGGCCTTCGGCGCGCTCGCCTTCCGCGCGCCCTGAGCGACGAGCGCCACAGACGGGACGACGGGGACGCGCACGGGCACCCGCCGAAGAGGCATGCGCGCCGGCCCGGTACCTGTTGTTCATCACACCGTCGCTCCACCTTGATGTCGTCTTGACCCCTCTGGTGCGAAAATGTGTTCTAGGTAGCGTGGCCCGGGTGGGACGCGCACCCGACGCGGAGGGGGCGTGCATGCGAGTGACAGGGGTCTTCCGGAGCCGAGCAATGGCCGGGGCCGCGGCCTCGGCCGCGGTCCTTGCAGTAGGCGGGCTGCTCGCGGCCCCTCCTGCCGGTGCTGCCAGCACGCCCACGCTGGCCGCGGGGGTCAAGCACGAGGTCGTGTTCAACGACCCCACGATCGACCCG
>JALYNB010000174.1 GCA_030773395.1 Actinomycetota bacterium | reverse complement strand
CCGTGCCGGCGAGCAGGCCGGCCGGCGCCGCCTCCCCGGTCGCCGCGAGCTGCGCCTCGACGCCCTCCGCTCCGGGCCCGAGCTCGCCGGTCTCCTGCCGGTCGGCCAGGTGCCGCCGGAAGCGCCGGCTGATGACCTCATGCATGGAGGCGACGTCGTCGGAGGTCCCGACCTCCCCGCCCACGCCCCGGACGGCGAACCGGCGGTACTCCGACTTGCGCGGCAGCCCGTCCTCGAACACCACCATCGACGCGACGTTGTTCGTCCCCTGGATGTGGCTCACGTCGAAGCACTCGATCCGCAGCGGGGCGTCGTCGAGGTCGAGGGCCTCCTGCAGCTCGGCCAGCGCCTTCGAACGCGCCGTGAGGTCGCTGGCCCGCTTCGTCTTGTGCAGGGCGAACGCCTGGACGGCGTTGCGCTCGACGGTCTCCAGCAGCGCCCGCTTGTCGCCGCGCTGCGGCACGCGCAGGTCGACCCGTCGGCCCCGGAGCCGCTCCAGCCAGGCCGTGACCGCCTCGGAATCGGGGGGCATCTCCTGCACGAGCACCTCGCGGGGCACGTCGGGACGCTCGCCGGGCCCGTCCGCGTCGTCGCCGTCCCCGGCGTACACCTGCTCGAGGAACTGCTCCACCAGCCCCCCGGTGGTGAGCTCCTCGACCTTGTCGACCACCCAGCCGCGCTGTCCGCGGACCCGTCCGCCGCGGACGTAGAAGACCTGCACGGCGGCCTCGAGGTCGTCGGCGGCGAGGGCGATGACGTCGGCGTCGCTGCCGTCGCTGAGCACCACGGTCTGCTTCTCCATCGCCCGCTTCAGCGCGCCCACGTCGTCGCGGAGCCGGGCCGCGCGCTCGTACTCCTGCTCGGCCGCCGCCTGGGCCATCTCGCGCTCGAGCCGCTTGATGAACGGCGCGGTCCGGCCGGCCATGAAGTCGCAGAAGTCGTCGACGATCCGCCGGTGCTCGGAGGCACTGACCCGGCCCACGCACGGGGCCGAGCACTTCCCGATGTAGCCGAGCAGGCAGGGCCGCCCCACCTGCCCCGAGCGGACGAAGACCCCCTTCGAGCACGTCCGCGCCGGGAAGACGCGCAGCAGGATGTCGAGGGTCTCCCGGATCGCCCAGGCGTGCGCGTACGGCCCGAAGTAGCGGACGCCTTTCTTCTTCGGACCCCGCATGACGAGGAGCCGCGGGAACTCCTCGTCGAGCGTGACGGCGAGGCTCGGGTAGCTCTTGTCGTCGCGGTAGCGGACGTTGAACCGCGGGTCGAACTCCTTGATCCAGGTGTACTCGAGCTGGAGTGCCTCGACCTCCGTCGAGACGACCGTCCACTCGACGCTCGCCGCGGTCGTCACCATCTGCTGCGTGCGCGGGTGGAGCTGGTGGAGCTCGGCGAAGTACGACGACAGCCGGCTCCGGAGGCTCTTCGCCTTGCCGACGTAGACGACTCGGCCGTGCTCGTCGCGGAACTTGTAGACGCCCGGTTCGACGGGGATCGAGCCCGGAGCCGGGCGGTAGGTCGACGGGTCCGCCACGTCGGGACAGCCTAGGCGGCCCCCGACGGTCGGACCGCCCCGGTGGCCGAACCGTCGGGAAGCCGGACCGGGCGGCGGGTCCGCCCTCCCGGTGGCGCTGCCCCCTGGCGGTCACCCCCGGTGGCGGTCACCCCCGGTGGCGGTCCACCCCCGGTGGCGGGGTCCCCCCGGCGGGTGCCACCCTCTGTCCACCCGGCCGGCGTCCTGACCCCCGCGTCGGCGCCGGTCCGTCGTACCGCCCTGCTCGGAGGTGCCCTCGTGATCGACGACGTGGCCACCGAGGTCGTCATCGACGACGGCGGATCGTCGGGTCGGGGACGCATGACCATGCTGCGTCTCGGCTGGCGCGCCGAGGACCCCCTGGCCGTCACGCTCCTGCTGACCGCGCAGCCCGACCACCCCGCCCTCCCTCGCGGCCGCTGGGTCGTGCTGCGCGACTTCCTCAGCTACGGCTTGGAGGAGGCCACCGGCGACGGGGACGTACGGATCTGGCCCGACGAGGGGCGCGACCGCGTGTGGTTCGAGCTGGTGCGGGGCGGGCGGCCGTGCTGCGTGTCGGTGCCGCGCGAGACCGTGCGGGGCTTCCTGTCAGCCACCGAGGAGCTGGTGCCGTCCGGCGAGGAGCGCAGCGAGACGGCCGTCGACGCCCTGATCGAGCGGCTGCTCTCGACCTGAGTCCGGCCGAGCGGCGCTGACCGCCGGACCACGCCGGGAGCCACCCCGGGTCGAGCGTCAGCCCGCAACGCGCTCCCGCCGGCGGGTGCCCCCGGCCGCAGCCGCCACCCGGTCCTCGCCGAGGATCTCGAGCAGGAACCGCCCCGTGTGGCTCTCGGGGGTCGCCGCGACGACCTCGGGCGGGCCAGCGGCCACGATCGTGCCGCCGCCGCTGCCCCCCTCCGGGCCCATGTCGATGACCCAGTCCGCCGTTTTGATCACGTCGAGGTTGTGCTCGATGACGATCACGGTGTTGCCCGCCTCGACGAGCCGGGTCAGCACGCCGAGGAGCTTGCGGATGTCCTCGAAGTGCAGACCCGTCGTCGGCTCGTCCAGCACGTAGACGGTCCGCCCGGTCGACCGCTTCTGCAGCTCCGCGGCCAGCTTGACCCGCTGGGCCTCGCCGCCCGACAGCGTGGGCGCGCTCTGGCCGAGCCGCACGTAGCCGAGACCGACGTCCACCAGCGTCTGCAGGTGGCGGGCGATCGCGGGCACCGCTGAGAAGAACTCGCAGGCCTCCTCGATCGGCATGTCCAGGACCTCGGCGATCGTCCGGCCCTTGAAGTGGACCTCGAGCGTCTCCCGGTTGTAGCGGGCCCCGCCGCACAGCTCGCAGGGCACGTAGACGTCGGGCAGGAAGTTCATCTCGATGCGGATCGTGCCGTCGCCCGAGCAGGCCTCGCAGCGGCCGCCCTTGACGTTGAAGCTGAACCGGCCCGGCTGGTAGCCCCGGACCTTCGCCTCCGTGGTCTCGGCGAACAGCTTGCGGATGTGGTCGAAGACGCCAGTGTACGTCGCCGGGTTCGACCGGGGCGTCCGCCCGATCGGCGACTGGTCGACGCCGACGACCTTGTCGAGGTGCTCGAGACCGGTGACCTTCCGGTGGCGCCCGGGCACCATCCTCGCCCCGTTGATCTTGTTGGCCAGGACGGCGTGGAGGATGTCGTTGACGACCGTGGACTTCCCGGAGCCGGAGACCCCGGTGACCGCCACGAAGCAGCCGAGGGGGAAGTCGACCGTCACGCCCTTGAGGTTGTGCTCCCGCGCGTCGTGGACGACGAGGCGCCGCTCCCCCGGCTTGCGCCGGACGTCGGGCACCGGGATCACCCGGCGGCCGGACAGGTAGGCCCCGGTCATCGACTCCTCGGACGCGAGCAGCTCTTCCACGGGGCCGCTCACCACGACCTTCCCGCCGTGCTCCCCCGCGCCCGGCCCGATGTCGACGACCCAGTCCGAGGCGCGGATCGTGTCCTCGTCGTGCTCGACGACGATCAGCGTGTTGCCGAGGTCGCGGAGCCGGACGAGCGTCTCGATGAGCCGGCGGTTGTCGCGCTGGTGCAGGCCGATGGACGGCTCGTCCAGCACGTAGAGCACGCCGACCAGCCCGGAACCGATCTGCGTCGCCAGGCGGATCCGCTGGGCCTCGCCGCCGGCGAGGGTGGCCGCGCCGCGGTCGAGGGAGAGGTAGTCCAGGCCGACGTCGACGAGGAAGCCGAGGCGGGCGTTCACCTCCTTGAGCACCCGCTCGGCGATCATCCGCTGCCGGGCGTCGAGCTCGAGGTCGCGCAGGAAGGCGGCGCAGTCCGCGATGGACATCGCCGCGACCTCGGCGATCGAGCGCCCGCCGAGGGTGACCGCCAGCGAGACGGGCTTCAGCCGCGCACCCCGGCAGACCGGGCAGGGCACCTCGCGCATGTAGCCCTCGAACCGCTCCCGGCTCGTGTCGGTCTCAGCCTCCGCGTGCCGCCGCTCGAGGAAGGGGATCACGCCCTCGTAGCTCGTGTAGTAGGCCCGCTCCCGCCCGTACCGGTTGCGGTAGCGCACGTGCACCTGCGTCGGCGAGCCGTGCAGCACCGCCTTCTGCACCTTCGCGGGCAGCCGCTGCCACGGCTCCGAGAGGCGGAAGCCGAGGTCCTCCGACAGCGCCTTGAGCAGCCGGTCGAAGTACTCCTTGTGGTGGCCCGACGACCAGGGGGCGACCGCCCCGTCGGCCAGCGACATCTCCGGGTCGGGGATGACCAGCTCGGGGTCGACCTCCTTGCGCACGCCGAGGCCCGTGCACTCCGTGCAGGCGCCATACGGCGAGTTGAAGGAGAACGAGCGCGGCTCCAACTCCTCGAACGAGAGGTTGTCGACGAGGCAGGCGAGGTGCTCGGAGAACGTGCGCTCGCGCTGGAGGTCACCCTCCGGGAGCGCGACGAAGTCGAGGACCACGAGGCCGCCGCCGAGGCGCAGCGCGGTCTCGACCGAGTCGGTCAGCCGACGCTTCGCCGACTCCTTCACCGTCAGCCGGTCGACGACCACCTCGATCGTGTGCTTCTTCTGCTTGTCCAGCGGCGGCACCTCGCCGAGCGGGTGGACCTCGCCGTCGACCCGGACGCGGCTGAACCCCTGCGTCTGCAGCGACGACAGCAGGTCGACGTGCTCCCCCTTGCGCCCCCGGACCACGGGCGCCAGCACCTGGAAGCGGGTGCCCTCCTCCATCGCCAACACCTGGTCGACGATCTGCTGCGGGGTCTGCCGGGCGATCCGCCGGCCGCAGACCGGGCAGTGCGCCGTGCCCGCGCGCGCGAACAGCAGGCGCAGGTAGTCGTAGACCTCCGTGACCGTGCCGACGGTGGACCGCGGGTTCCGCGACGTCGACTTCTGGTCGATCGACACCGCGGGCGAGAGCCCCTCGATGAAGTCGACGTCGGGCTTGTCCATCTGGCCGAGGAACTGCCGGGCGTAGGCCGACAGGCTCTCGACGTACCGTCTCTGCCCCTCGGCGAAGATCGTGTCGAACGCGAGGCTCGACTTGCCGCTGCCGGACAGCCCCGTGAACACGACGAGCGCGTCGCGGGGCAGGTCGAGGCTCACGTCGCGCAGGTTGTGCTCGCGCGCGCCGCGGATGCGCAGGTGGTCGAGGTGGCGGTCGGCCATACAGGCGTGCTCGTCTCGGAGTCGGGGCTCGCGTGGGGCTGGGGGGACGACGGGGACGACGCGCGGGACTGTCGGGCCTCCTGCGGCCCGGTGGGCCGAGGGGCGGGACCGCCTCCCGGGGGCGCCCCGGAACGCCGTCCGCGAGTGCATCAGGGTAACGAGCGGGAGGGACAGAATCCTCCCGGCGAGGGGTCGAACGTCCCCGCGCTGAGACACCGACGGAGGGACGAGGCGTGAACACGGCGAGCACAGCGGACGGGTGGACGGGACGGGTGACGGTCGGGGGGCCGCCCGCGGTGCGGGAGCTGCCCGGGCTGACCCTCACCAAGATCGCGGTCGGCCCGATGGACAACAACGCCTACCTGCTGCGCTGCCGGGCCACCCGGGACGTGCTCCTCGTCGACGCCGCGGCGGAGCCGGAGCGGCTGCTCGAGGTCCTGGGGGACGACCGGCTCGTGCGCGTGGTCACCACCCACCGGCACGCCGACCACTGGCAGGCTCTGCAGGCCGTGGTCGAGGCCACCGGCGCACCCGTCACCGCCCACCCCGACGACGCCGCCGAGCTGCCCGTGCCGGTCGCCGAGCGGGTGCGGGACGGCGACGTCGTCGGGGTCGGCCGGGCCCGCCTGGCGGTCGTGCACCTCGTGGGGCACACACCCGGGTCGATCGCCCTGCTGTACGACGCCGGCGGCGAGCTCGCCGACGCACCGCACCTGTTCACGGGCGACTCGCTGTTCCCCGGCGGCCCCGGGAACACGTTCGGGGACCGCGAGGCCCACGCGAGCCTGATGGACGACCTCGAGCAGAAGGTGTTCGGCCGGCTCCCCGACGGCACCAGCGTCCACCCCGGCCACGGCGCGGACACGACGCTCGGCGCGGAGCGCCCGCACCTCGGAGAGTGGCGCGCGCGGGGGTGGTGACCCGCCCGACGCCGCCAGGTTCCGGACGACGGCGGGCTCAGGGGTCGGACCGACCCCTGAGCCCGCGGCGCGACGTGCGGTCAGATCTGGTGCGAGCCGCCCCGGCTGCCCGTCTCGGTGGCCGACCCGGCCCGCTGCACGCCGTCGCCGGACTCCTCCGGGACGTCGGGAAGGGCCTCCCCCGGCTGCTCCGGGCCGTGCCCACCGAGCTGCTTGATCGCGCTCGGGTCGCGGCGGACCTTCGCCAGGCTCGCCACCGTGGTGATCACGAGGGTGAGGATGATGAAACCGAGCGAGACGCTGATCGGGATGTGGGGGACGGCCTCCCACGTCTCGTGCGCGGCCTCGAGGATCAGCTTGACGCCGATGAACCCGAGGATGACAGCCAGGCCGATCGACAGGTAGACGAGGCGGTCGAGCAGGCCGTGCAGCAGGAAGTACAGCTGGCGCAGGCCCATGAGCGCGAACACGTTCGCCGTGAAGACGATGTACGGCTCCTGCGTGAGGCCGAAGATCGCGGGGATCGAGTCGAGCGCGAACAGGACGTCGGTCGAGCCGATCGCGATCATCACGATGAGCAGCGGCGTCACGACGCGCTTGCCGTCGATCCGCACGACGACCTTCGTGCCGTGGTACTCACGCGTGGTCGGGAGCACCCGCTCGCAGAAGCGCAGCAGCGGGTTGGACTCCATCTCCGGCTCCTCGTCCCGGTGCCGGGCCAGGTTGATCGCCGTGTAGATGAGAAAGGCGCCGAAGACGTAGAAGATCCAGGAGAAGCGGGCAATCGCGGCCGCGCCGACCGCGATGAAGATCCCGCGAAGCACCAAGGCCAGGACGATGCCGAACAGCAGCACCTTGTGCTGGTGGATCGCCGGCACCGCGAAGCTCGTCATGATGATGACGAACACGAAGAGGTTGTCGACGGACAAGCTGTACTCGGTGATGTATCCGGCGAAGAACTCGGCGGAGTACTGCCAGCCGGAGATCACGCCCAGGCCGACGCCGAAGACGACCGCGCAGGCGACGTAGAACAGCACCCACGCCGTCGCCTCCCTGATGCTGACCGCGTGGGGACGGCGGGTGCTGATGAACAGGTCGAGCGCGAGCACGCCGACGAGGACGCCGACGGTCGCGAACCAGACCCAGCTGTGGACTTCGAGCACGCGGGAACTCCTCCGGGCAGACACGGTGACTGACTGACCGAAGGTCTCTCCCGTCCCGGGCTCGGGACCGCCTGCGCCGGGCACCGCCATGGAGCGGCGCCGTGGTGACGACTCAGACGTGCAGGGATACTCCCCTTGCGACCTGCGACAGCGTAACCGCTCCGTGACCTCTGGACGTCGGAGCATGCCCCGCTGAGAGGGGCGTCACACGGCGGTGGGGCACCCGGCCAGCACGGGCACGGGCCCGGCAAGCGTGCGGAGGGGACCGGGAGGAGGGCGGGTGCGCCGGGAGATCGACGCGGCGTCCCTCGCGCCCGACCCCTACCCGCTGCTCAACAGCGTCGTCGCCCCCCGGCCCGTCCTCTGGGTCGCGACCCGCAGCGCGGGGGGCGTGGACAACCTCGCCCCCTTCTCGTGGGCGACGGTGGCCTCGACGACGCCCCCGGTCGTCTGCTTCACCTCTGCGGCGGGCACCCAGACCCTGGCCAACTGCCGTCGGACCCGGGAGTTCGTGCTCGCCGTCGCGCCCGAGCGGCTGCTCCGGGAGGTGAACCTCACCGGCGCGGCGTTCCCCGAGACCGTCAGCGAGTTCGCCGCCGTCGGGCTCACACCCGAACCCGCGGCGACGGTCGCGGCGGCCCGGGTGGCGGAGTCCCCCGCGGTGCTGGAGTGCCGGGTGGTGGGCGAGCAGACCTTCGGGGCGGGCGCCACCGCGTCCACTGTCGTGTACGGCGAGGTGCTGCACGCGGCCGTGGACCTCGCTGTGCTGCGGGACGGACTGCCGGACCTCGACCTGGTCAGACCGCTGAGCCGGCTCAACCGTGACCTGTGGGGGACGCTCGGGCCGCTGCTCCCCGTCACCACGGCGACGCTCGACGACGTGGGCGACCGGCCCTGGGACGGCCGGACCCGGGACGGGGGACCCGGCCGCGCGTGAACCCACCACCGGTGGTCGCGCGTCGGGTCGTGCGGCCCCGGCGGACGGTGACGGGGGACCGGTCACGGGCGCGCCGGCCTGAGCCGGCTCCGGCCGTCAGCCGATCCCGACCGCCTCCATTCCCCGCAGCTCCCGCTTCAGCTCGTTGACCTCGTCGCGCAGACGGGCGGCGAGCTCGAACTGCAGCTCCTTCGCCGCCTCGTGCATCTGGTCGCCGAGCTGCTGGATGAGCTGGGCCAGCTCCGCGCGGGGCATGCCCGCGAGCTCCTTCGCGTGGCGGCCGACGGCGTCGGACTTGCCCTTCGACGACAGCCCCGGGACGGGCGTCTTGCCCCGCGACTGCGAGCGGCCGGAGCCGCCCACGAGCTCACCGGAGTCGGCCGCCTCCCGGACGAGGTCGTCGAGGATGTCGACGATGCGCTTGCGCAGAGGCTGGGGGTCGACCCCGCGCTCCGCGTTGTAGGCCACCTGCTTCTGCCGGCGCCGGTTCGTCTCGTCGATGGCCGCGGCCATCGAC
>JALYNB010000173.1 GCA_030773395.1 Actinomycetota bacterium | reverse complement strand
CTGCTGCTCGGTGACCGTCTCCTTGTCGAGGCGGATCCGCTCGACCGGCACGGCCTCCTTCTCCACGACCGGGCGCTCCTCGGTGAGCACGACCTCGTGCTCCTCCTCGCTGATCGCGGGCCCGTCCATGGCGGCGCCCATGTTCCCGTCCGTGATCGGCTCGCGCTCGACCCGGACCTCCTCGCGGGTGACCGGCACGGTCTCCGTGACGTTCTCCGTGACGACGTACTTGCGCAGCCGGGCCCGGCCCGCCTCGACCCGCTGCGTGCCGACCCGCAGCTGCTCCTCCGACCGGGTCATCGCCGAGTCGGTCGTCGGGCCCGACGTGTCGTGGCCCACCGCGCCCCGGGCCTCCGCGTCGTCGCGCACACCGTCGCCGTCGCGGTCCCGTCCGCCGGTGAGCCCGCCGGTCAGCCCCGCGCCGGTGGCCCCGCCGCTGGCGCCGGTCGTGCCGGTGGTGCCGCCGGTCGCGCCGGTCTGCATCGCCGCCCCGGCGCCCGCGCCGGCGGTCGCGCCATCAGTCACCTCGGTGTCGGCCTGCGCCTGGCCCGTCCCCACGCCGTAGTGGGCGTAGAGCCGGTCCTCCTCCTCGGCCGAGAGCTCCCCGTCGGGGGCGACGTTCGGCGCGTCCTTCACCTGGTCCTTCGAGTAGGGGATCGTGAGGTCGTCGCCCTGCATCGACGCGTCGCCGACCGGCACGAACGTCGTGTTCGACCCGAACAAGCCGGTGTTGACGGTGACGAAGGTCGGCGAGCCGCCCTCGCTGTCGGCGTACAGCTGGTCGATCTTGCCGATGTCGTGGCCGTCGCGGCTGCGTAGCCGGCGGCCGACGAGGGTGCGGAACTGGTCCATGCTCAGCATCTGCTGTCCTTCCGGAGGGTCACGAACGTGGGACCGGTATGAGCGGTGCCCTTACGGCGTAAACGGGCGGGGCGCGTTCGGCCGGGTGTCGCCGGCGGTTGAACGGGCGACATAACCCGACGTGAACCCGCAGGTGAGGAGACGGGCCCCGACGGGCACCGCGAGCGCCACCCGGCCGCCGCTGACGCGCCGCCGCGTCCTCGAGGCGGCACGAGCGCTGATCGAGGAACGGGGCCTGCCGGAGCTGACCATGCGCACGGTCGGGCAGCGGCTCGGCGTGGAGGCGATGTCGCTCTACCGCTACGTCCCGAACCGGGAGGGGCTGCTCGACGGCGTGGTCGAGCTCGTCGTCGACGAGCTGTACGGCGACCCCGAGGTGCAGTTGGTGGCCCGGGACGGGTGGGAGGACTACCTGCGCCGCCTGGCCCACGGCGTACGGCGGATCGCGCTGGCCCACCCGAGGGTCTTCCCCCTCGTGGCGACCCGCCCGCCGGCCGCGCCGTGGGTCCGCCCCCCGCTGCGGAGCCTGCGCTGGGTCGAGGGGTTCCTCCAGGGACTCACCGCGCGGGGCTTCGACGACGAGGCCGCGGTGCACGCCTACCGCGCCTTCACCAGCTTCCTGCTCGGCCACCTCCTGCTCGAGGTGGCCGCTCTCGGGGTGAACACCGGGCCGGTGCCGGACGACCAGCTGGCCCCGGTCGCACCCGACCCCCTCGACGGCTACCCCCTGCTCGCCCGCCTGGCGGACGCGCTCGGGGAGGACCGCAGCGCGGCGGAGTTCGACGAGTCGCTCGACAACCTCCTCGACCGGCTGGCCCGGTACCGCGCCGGGGACGAGCCGTAGGACACACCCGGCACAACGGTTTACAGCGTAAGTGCCGGGTAGCCCGTCGCCCGACTCCCCCCTGACCCAGAAGGAGAGACGCATGAGCTTCGTGGACAAGGCGAAGAACAAGGCCGAAGAGGTCGCCGGCCAGGCCAAGGAGGCCACGGGCAAGGCGACCGGCAACGAGCGCCTCGAGGCCGAGGGCAAGGCCGACCAGACGACCGGCAACCTCAAGCAGGCCGGCGAGAACGTCAAGGACGTCCTCAAGTAGGCCGACCCGCTCCCCGCGGCCCGGCCGAGCGACCAGTTCGGCCGGGCCCGAGCCGATCGCCAGGAGGCGACATGCACGTGCTCAAGAGGTTCGCGGCGACGATCGTCGGTGCGGCCCTGCTCGTCCTCGGCGCGGCGATGATGGTCCTGCCCGGACCGGGGATCCTCGTCATCGTGGCGGGGCTCGCCGTGCTCGCCACCGAGTACGTCTGGGCCCAGCGCCTGCTCAAGCGGGCCAAGAGTCAGGCGGAGAAGGTGCAGGAGGCCGCGGTCGCCAGCCCCGCACGCACCGGCGTCACGGTCGCGTTCGGCATCGGGGTGCTCGCGCTCGGCGTCGCCATGCTGGTCAGGCAGGACCTCCAGCTGCCGTTCTGGAGCCCGGTCACCGGCGGCATCCTGGCCGTCACCGCCCTGATCCTGCTCACGACGACGTACCTCACGGTGCGCGCGGCCAAGGGCGAGGACACCACACACACGGGTGAGGCGTTCCAGCGCGGCTCGGTCCGCCTGCAGGTCTGACGCCGCCACCCGCACAGCAGCACCACCGCACGGCAGTCCGGCCCCGGCCCCCAGAGGGACCGGGGCCGTCGTCGTCCCCGGCCCCCCTGCCCCGGTGCATGAGCGCGGGACGCCGGGGCAGGGAAGCCCTGATTCCGACGCCGAACACCGGGAGACGTCTGTGGACCTGCGTGACCTGGCCCCTCTCTACGAGGCGAAGGGGCCGTTCGTCACCGTCGTGCTCGACACGACCAGTGAGGTGGAGGACGCCGCCACGCGCCTCGACATCAACTGGCGCAACACCCTCCGTGAGCTCGAGGAGAAGGGCGTCGACGAGGCGACCCGCGAGGCGCTGTCGGCGAACCTCGGGGAGCACGGCGAGGGCAACACGCGCGTGCTCGTGGCCGCCAGCGGCGAGGTGCTGCTCGCCCTGTCGCTGCCCGACCCGCCGGAGTCCCAGGTCGTCAACGTCGGCCCGCTGCCGACCCTGCTGGCGCTCGCCGAGCGGGCGTCGGTCCAAGTGCCGCACGTCGTCGCCCTGGTCGACCGGCTGGGCGCCGACGTCATGGCGTACGGCGGCAGCGACCCGGTCCCCGAGGAGGTGCTGGAGGTCAAGGGCCCCCAGCAGCACCACATCCGCAAGGTGCACGCGGGCGGCTGGTCGTCGCGGCGCTACGAGGAGACCGCGGAGAACTTCTGGGAGCGCAACGCCGAGGAGGTCGCCTCCGCGGTCGACGGCGCCGCGAACGACGTGCAGGCCCAGCTCGTCGTGCTCGCCGGGGACGACCGCGCGGTCAACCTGCTCCAGGGCGAGCTGCCCGAGCGGCTCAAGCCGGTCACGACGGTGGTGCAGGGCACCCGGCACGCCGACGGCGGTGACCCGTTCACCGCTCAGCGCATCGTCGACGCGGTCGCCGAGCGGCTCAAGGCGGTCACGGACGACCTGCTGGCGAAGTACGAGCAGGAGCGCGCCCAGAACGACAAGGCCGTCGACGGCCCCGCGGACACGCTCGCGGCCCTGCGCATGGCGCAAGTCGACGTCCTGGTCATCACCACGCAGCTCCCCGCGGACGCGACGGCGTGGTTCGACGCCGAGCAGCCCGGCGTGGTCGGCCTGTCCCGCGACGACGTCACCGGACTCGGCGGACAGCAGCCGCAGGAGGCGCCGCTGGTCGACGTGCTGCTGCGCGCCGCGCTCGGCACCGGCGCTACGGTGCGCGTCGTCTCGGGCGACCGGCCCGACGCCCCGCAGCACGGCGTGGGGGCCCTGCTCCGCTTCCCGGTCGCCGACGAGACGGTCGCCTGACCGACCCCCCCGAGGCC
>JALYNB010000172.1 GCA_030773395.1 Actinomycetota bacterium | reverse complement strand
CGGCCGTCGTCGAGCACCTGCAGCAGCACGTCGAAGACGTCCGGGTGCGCCTTCTCGACCTCGTCGAGCAGCACCACGGCGTACGGGCGCCGCCGCACGGCCTCGGTGAGCTGGCCGCCCTGGTCGTAGCCGACGTAGCCGGGCGGCGCGCCGACCAGCCGCGAGACGGAGTGCTTCTCGCCGTACTCGCTCATGTCGATGCGCGTCATCGCCCGCTCGTCGTCGAACAGGAACTCCGCCAGCGCCTTGGCCAGCTCGGTCTTGCCGACACCGGTGGGGCCGAGGAACAGGAACGAGCCGGTCGGGCGGTCGGGGTCGCTGATGCCGGCCCGGGCGCGGCGCACCGCGTCCGACACGGCGCGCACGGCGGCGGACTGGCCGACGACCCGCTGCGCGAGCGCCTCCTCCATGCGCAGGAGCTTGGCGGTCTCGCCCTCGAGCAGCCGCCCGGCGGGGATCCCGGTCCACGCCGACACGACGTCGGCGACGTCGTCCGGGCCGACCTTCTCCTTGACCATCGCGCCGCGCTCGTCGGCGGCCTTGGCCGCCTGCTCCATCTCCTTCTGCACCGCCGGGATCTCGGCGTACTGCAGGCGGGAGGCGGTGGTCAGGTCGCCCTCGCGCTGCGCCCGCTCGACCTCGGTCTGCAGCGCGTCCAGCCGCTCCTTGAGCTCACCGACACGGTTGAGGCCCTGCTTCTCCTGCTCCCACCGCGCCATGAGCGACTGCAGCTCCTCCTCGCGGTCGGCGCGCTCGCGCCGCAGCTCGGCCAGGCGCTGCACGGAGCCCTCGTCGGTCTCGCGCTCGAGCGCGAGCTCCTCCATGCGCATGCGGTCGACCGCGCGCTGCAGCTCGTCGATCTCGACGGGTCGGCTGTCGATCTCCATGCGCAGCCGGGACGCCGCCTCGTCTACGAGGTCGATCGCCTTGTCGGGCAGGAACCGCGACGTGATGTAGCGGTCGGACAGCGTCGCTGCTGCGACGAGCGCGGCGTCGGAGATCTGCACCTGGTGGTGCGCCTCGTACCGGCCCTTCAGCCCGCGCAATATGGCGATCGTGTCCTCGGCGGACGGCTCCCCGACGTACACCTGCTGGAAGCGGCGCTCGAGCGCCGGGTCCTTCTCGATGTTCGCCCGGAACTCGTCGAGCGTGGTCGCACCGATCATCCTCAGCTCACCGCGGGCGAGCATCGGCTTGAGCATGTTGCCGGCGTCCATCGCGCCCTCGCTCTTGCCGGCACCGACGACCGTGTGCATCTCGTCGATGAAGGTGACGATCTGCCCCTCGGACGACTTGATCTCCTCGAGCACGGCCTTCAGCCGCTCCTCGAACTCGCCGCGGTACTTCGCCCCGGCGACCATCGCCGCGAGGTCGAGCGAGATGAGCCGCTTGTCGCGCAGACTCTCCGGCACGTCCCCGGCGACGATGCGCTGCGCGAGCCCCTCGACGACGGCCGTCTTGCCGACGCCGGGCTCGCCGATGAGCACCGGGTTGTTCTTGGTGCGGCGGGAGAGCACCTGGACGACCCGACGGATCTCCGTGTCGCGGCCGATGACCGGGTCGAGCTTGCCCGACCGCGCGGCCTCGGTGAGGTCGACGCCGTACTTCTCCAGCGCCTGGTACGTCGCCTCGGGGTCCTGGCTCGTCACCCGAGCGTTGCCGCGGACGGCGGTGAAGGCGCCGAGCAGCGCGTCGGCGGTCGCGCCGTTCTCGGTCAGCGCGCGGGCGGCAGGATCACCACCGCCCTGGCCGGTCGCGAGACCGACCAGCAGGTGCTCGGTGGAGATGTAGTCGTCGCCGAGCCGCTTGGCCTGCTCGTCCGCCGTGCTGAGCGCGGCGAGCACGCCGCGCGAGGTCTGCGGGGCGGCGACGGTGGCGCCGCGGGCCGCGGGCAGGCGGCGCAGGGCGTCGTCCACCTGGCCGCGGACGGTAGCGGGGTCAGCGCCGACAGCCCGCAGCAGCGGGGTGGCGGTGCCGTCGGCCTGGTCGAGCAGGGCAGCGAGCAGGTGCAGCGGCTCGACGTCGGCGTGGCCCTCGGTCGCGGCACGGCGTACGGCCGCGGACAGGGCCTCCTGGCTCTTGGTGGTGAGCCGCGAGGCGTCCAAGGCATCCCTCCGGGTCTGAGTGGTCTGTGGTTGTGCCTGGTGCAACGCGGCAGGGGGTTGAGTTCTTCCGACTCAAGTCCGGGGACTCGTGTCGGCAGTGGGTGTCAGCGGGGACCGCGCTCCCGCTCGGGGCGCCAGACGACGACCGCGCCCCGCTCCAGCGGCACGAGGTCACGCCGGTACTGCTTCTCCAGCCGCGCGTGCAGCATGGCCTCCTGCCGGGCGGAGGCCTTCTGCGCGGAGTCCAGCTCGGCGCGCAGCCGGTCGACCTCGTCGCGCAGGGATCGCACCTCCTGCTGCAGCGCCAGCACGCGGCGGATGCCCTCAAGCCCCAGCCCCTCACCCGACAGCTGGGCCACCTGCCGGAGCAGGGCGACGTCGCGCGGGGAGTACCGGCGGCCGCGGCCGCTGGACCGTCCGGGCGTGACGAGGCCGAGCCGGTCGTACTGGCGGAGCGTCTGCGGGTGCATGCCCGACAGCTCCGCGGCGACCGAGATGACGTAGACGGGCCTGTCGTCGTGCTCGTCCACGTGCCACCTCCTGGGGGTCGGATCGGGACCGGCTCGGCCGGACTGTGCCGGTCGGAGGAAGGGGCCGTCAGACGAGGGCGGTCAGGTGCGGGCGCGGGTCGTCCCCGGCCGAGGCGGCGGCGTAGGCCTCGACCGCCTCGCGCTGCGCCGACGTGAGCTTCTGCGGCACGGCGACCTCGACGGTGACGAGGAGGTCGCCGCGGGTGCCGTCCTTGCGCGGCACGCCCCGCCCGCGCACCCGCAGCGTGCGGCCGTTCGCCGTCCCCGCAGGCACCTTGACGCTCACGGGCGCCTCCAGAGTCGGGATCTTGATGGTCGCCCCCAGCGCGGCCTCGGCGAAGCTCACCGGCAGCGTCAGCGTCAGCGCGTCGCCCTTGCGGCCGAGCACCGGATGGGGCTTCACCTTCACGCGGACGAACAGGTCCCCGGCGGGAGCCCCCCGGTCGCCGGGCATCCCGCGACCGGGGACCTTCACGCGGGAGCCCTCGTCGACACCGGCCGGGATCCGCACCGTGATCGTGCGCTCGGTGACGGTCTGCCCGGACCCGGAGCAGGTGGGGCAGGGGCTGTCGATGGTCTCGCCGCGGCCACCGCAGGCGCGGCAGGGCTCGGAGAACCCGAAGCCGCCTGCGTTGCGGGCGTTGACCCCCGCGCCGTGGCAGACCTCGCAGACCCTCGGGGTCGTGCCCGGCGCCGCGCCGCTGCCGCCGCACGTCGGGCAGCCGGCGGGAGTGGACAGCCGCAGCGGCACCGAGACGCCGCGCACCGCGTCCGCGAAGTCCAGGGACACCGTGGTCTCGACGTCCCGGCCCCGCGTGGGCGGCACCCCGGCCGCACCGGTGCGGTTGCCGAACAGCCCGCCGAGGAAGTCGCCCATGCCCGAGTTCCGGGTCGCGCCGCTCAGCAGGTCGGAGATGTCGAAGGGCACCCCCCCGGGTGCGCCCGCGGGGCCGCGCCCCGCTCCACCCGGGCCGCCGGGCATGCCGCCGAAGCGCGCGAAGCCCTGGCGCGTGTCGTCGTACTCGCGGCGGCGGTCGGGGTCGGAGAGGACGTCGTAGGCCTCCGAGACCTCCTTGAACCGCTCCTCGGCCTTGGCGTCGCCCGGGTTCTTGTCGGGGTGCAGGCTCGTAGCCAGCTTGCGGTAGGCCTTCTTGATGTCGCTCGCGCTGGCGTCCTTCGCCACTCCCAGCACCGCGTAGTAGTCCTTCTGCACGTAGTCCCGCGTGCTCATCGCGTCCCTCCTCCCTGCGTGCTCGTGATGTCCTCTGTCGGGGCGGTCGTGGTCGTCATCTGTCCGCTGTGGTCGGGGACGCGCTGGTCGCAGACGACGTGGTCGCCGTCTGCGGGAACGCGGCCGGGGGCGAGACCGCGAGGTGGCTGCACCTCGGGCTCACCCCCGACCGAGGTCCCCGCCCTCAGGCGGGCTCGGCGACCACGACCTGGGCGGCGCGCAGCACGCGCTCGCCCAGCCGGTAGCCCCGGGCGTAGACCTCGGCCACGGTGGCCTCCGTGGCGTCGGGCGACGGCTGGCTGACCAGCGCGTCGTGCACCTTCGGGTCGAACGGCTCGCCCGGCTGCCCGTACGCGACGAGCCCCAGTGTCGTGGTGACCTTCTCCAGCGCCTCCCCGACGGACCGGAAGGCGCCCTCGAGGTCGCCGTGGGCCCGCGCGCGCTCGACGTCGTCGAGCACCGAGATCAGCCGGCCGAGGACGTCGCCGGTGACCCGCTCGACGAGCTCGGCCTGCTCCCGCTCCTTGCGGCGCCGGTAGTTCGCGTACTCGGCGGACAGCCGCTGCAGCTGGTCCGTCAACTCCGCGACCCGCGGGTCCTCCCCGCCGGCGGGGGCGTCCTCGGCGGCCGCGTCGCCTGCAGCCTGACCCGCCGGGTCGGCCGGTGGGGAGGTGGCCCCCGCCGGCGCGGCCGGCTCCCGGAGCCGACCCGTCACCGGGTCGATCCGGCGCTTGTCACGGACGACCGGCTGCTCGCGTTCCTCCTCGGGGCCGACGGCCTCGGGTCGGACCGCGTCCCCCGTCGCCCGGGGGTCGTTCGAGGGGACCTCGCTCACGCCGACCGGGCCTCCGGCTCGTCGTCGACGACCTCGGCGTCGACGACGTCGTCGTCCCCACCACCGTTCGCACCCGAGGCGCCACCGGCACCGGCAGCGTTCGCACCGGCGTCGGCGTACAGGGCGGTGCCCACGGCCTGGCTGGCCTTGGCGACCTTGTCCTGCGCGTCGCGGATCGCGTTCATGTCGCTGCCCGCGAGCGCGGTCTTCAGCTCCTCGAGAGCGGCGTCGACGTCGGCGCGTGCCTCGGCCGGCACCTTATCGGCGTTGTCCGCGAGGAACTTCTCGGTCTGGTAGAGGAGGCTCTCCGCGGAGTTGCGGGTCTCGACCTCCTCGCGGCGCCGCCGGTCCTCCTCGGCGAACTGCTCGGCGTCGCGCATCATCCGCTCGACGTCCTCCTTCGGCAGGGCCGAGCCGCCGGTGATCTGCATCGACTGCTCCTTGCCCGTGCCGAGGTCCTTCGCCGACACGTGCACGATGCCGTTCGCGTCGATGTCGAAGGTGACCTCGATCTGCGGCACGCCGCGGGGCGCCGGGGGCAGGCCCGTCAGCTCGAACATGCCGAGCTTCTTGTTGTACGCCGCCATCTCGCGCTCGCCCTGGTAGACCTGGATCTGCACGCTCGGCTGGTTGTCGTCCGCCGTCGTGAAGACCTCCGACCGCTTGGTCGGGATGGTCGTGTTGCGCTCGATGAGGCGGGTCATGATGCCGCCCTTGGTCTCGATGCCGAGCGACAGCGGGGTGACGTCGAGGAGCAGCACGTCCTTGACCTCGCCCTTGAGCACGCCGGCCTGCAGGGCCGCGCCGACCGCGACGACCTCGTCGGGGTTGACGCCCTTGTTCGGCTCCTTGCCGCCGGTCAGCTCCTTGACCAGGTTGCTGACGGCGGGCATGCGGGTCGAGCCGCCGACGAGCACGACGTGGTCGATGTCGTTGACGCTGACGCCGGCGTCACGGATCGCCTGGTTGAACGGCGCCTTGCACCGGTCGAGCAGGTCGCGCGTCATGCGCTCGAACTCGGCGCGGGTCAGCGTGACGTCGAGGTGCAGGGGGCCCTCGGCGCCGGCCGTGATGTAGGGCAGGGTGATCGACGTCGAGCTCTGGCCCGACAACTCGATCTTCGCCTTCTCCGCGGCCTCGCGCAGGCGCTGGAGCGCCATGCGGTCCTTGGACAGGTCGATCCCGTTGGCGTTCTTGAACGTCGTCACCAGGTGGTCGACGACCTTGGCGTCCCAGTCGTCGCCGCCGAGCCGGTTGTCACCAGCCGTGGCCTTGACCTCGATGACGCCCTCGCCGATCTCGAGCAGGCTGACGTCGAAGGTGCCGCCACCGAGGTCGAAGACCAGGATGGTCTGCTCCTTCTGGCCCTTGTCGAGGCCGTAGGCGAGCGCCGCCGCCGTCGGCTCGTTCACGACGCGCAGGACGTTGAGCCCGGCGACCTCGCCGGCCTCCTTGGTGGCCTGGCGCTCAGCGTCGGAGAAGTACGCCGGCACGGTGATGACGGCGTCCTTCACCGTGTCGCCGAGGTAGCCCTCGGCGTCGCGCTTGAGCTTCATGAGGATGCGCGCAGAGATCTCCTGCGGCGTGAAGGTCTTGCCGTCGATCTCCTTCTTCCAGTCGGTGCCCATGTGGCGCTTGACCGACCGGATGGTGCGGTCGACGTTCGTGACCGCCTGGCGCTTGGCGACCTCGCCGACGAGCACCTCGCCGTTCTTGGCGAAGGCCACGACCGAGGGTGTGGTCCGGGAGCCCTCGGCGTTGGCGATGACGTTGGGCTCGCCGCCCTCGAGGACGGCGACCACGGAGTTGGTGGTGCCGAGGTCGATACCGACCGCTCGAGCCATGTGGATCGTGCCTTTCGTTGGGTTGAGTTGCCTGCGCTCAAGCATGTGCCCGGGTCAGGCGGGTGTCAACCGGGCCTTGAGTCCCCTCGGCTCAATGCTCCTGCTACTTCCTTGAGCAACGGAGGCTCTGGGGTCGGTTCCCGCTGTCCCCGGCGGGCGTCTCGCCCACCGCGGACCGCGCTGCCGCCGTACGCTGGGGCCGTGCTGTCCGAGCTCCGCGACCCCGACGGTGGCCCCAGCCTGCGCGTGAGGCTGCTGGCGCTCGTCGTCGTGGTCGGGCTCGTCGCGCTCACCGCGCCACTGGTGGTCGTGCCCCTCCTGGAGGCCCTGCTGACCGCGCTGTTCTAGGCGAGTCCCCGGCGGGCAGAACCGCACTCGCTCTCGGACAGGAGCGCCCGGCCCGTGCCGCGTAGGCTGCGGCCCGTACGCGCGGGCTGCCCGGCCCGCCCTGCCCGGAGGGTTCACGCCACCCCATGCAGCTCGCTGCGATCGCGATCTCCCTGCTCCTGACAGCGGTCGCCGTCTCCCTGGTCTGGCGCACGGTCGCCGGCATGGTGGCGGTGTTCAGGACGGGTCAGCCCGACTCCCTGCGCGGGGACGAGAAGGGCTGGCGCGCCCTCAACACGCTGAAGGAGACCTTCGGTCACACGCGGATGCTCAAGTGGAGCATCCCCGGGGCGGCCCACTGGTTCGTCTTCATCGGCTTCATCTTCCTGTTCCTCACCCTCGTCGAGGCGTACGGCGAGTTGTTCGACCCCGGCTTCCACCTGCCCGTCTTCGGCGACTGGCTCGCCTACCACGTGGCCGTCGAGGTCGTGAACGCCGGCACCCTGGCCGGGATCCTCGTGCTCATCTACGTGCGGGTGACGAACCTCCCGACCCGCGCGATCCGCAAGAGCCGCTTCGCGGGCTCGAACTCGTGGATGGCCTACTACGTCGAGTTCACCGTGCTCGCGGTGTCGCTCTGCATCCTGACGATGCGGGCGCTGCGCATCGCGGAGGGCACGCTGCCGGACAGCCCGCTGCTGTTCCTGTCGCTGCCGCTGTCGTTCGTCTTCGACGGCCTGTCCACCGGGGCGATCCACGCCGCCCTGTGGGGTGTCGCCACCGTCAAGATCGTCGTGTCGATGGCCTGGCTGATCGCCATCTCGCTGAACATGAACATGGGCATCGCCTGGCACCGGTTCACGGCGTTCCCCAACATCTTCTTCAAGCGGTACTCGAGCGGCGCGGTGTCGCTCGGCGGGCTCAAGCCCATGTACTCCGGCGGCAAGAAGATCGACTTCGAGGACCCGGGCGACGAGGACATCTTCGGCGTCGGGCAGGTCGAGCACTTCACGTGGAAGGACCTGCTCGACGTCACCACGTGCACGGAGTGCGGCCGCTGCCAGAGCCAGTGCCCGGCGTGGAACACGGGCAAGCCGCTGTCGCCGAAGCTGCTGGTGATGAGCATCCGCGACCACCAGTTCGCCAAGGCGCCGTACCTGCTGGCCGGCGGCGGCAAGGACATGGCGGGCGACGAGAAGGCGACGGAGGAGGAGCTGGCGGGCGTGCCCGCCGCCGCGCTGGCCGAGGCCGAGCGGCCGCTGGTCGGCACGGCCGAGGAGGGCGGGATCATCGACCCCGACGTCCTCTGGTCGTGCACGACGTGCGGCGCCTGCGTCGAGCAGTGCCCCGTCGACATCGAGCACGTGGACCACATCGTCGACATGCGCCGCTACCAGGTGCTGATCGAGTCGGCCTTCCCGAGCGAGGCCGGCGTGATGCTCAAGAACCTCGAGAACAAGGGCAACCCCTGGGGCATGAACGACTCGGCCCGCGCTGAGTGGATCGAGGACATGCCGTTCGAGGTGCGGGTGGTCGACGGGTCGATCGCCGACGACGTCGAGTACCTGTTCTGGGTCGGCTGCGCCGGCGCGCTGGAGGACCGGTCGAAGAAGACCACGAAGGCCTTCGCGGAACTGCTGCACACCGCGGGCGTCGAGTTCGCCGTCCTCGGGCCCGCCGAGGCGTGCTCGGGCGACCCGGCCCGCCGCCTGGGCAACGAGTTCGTCTTCCAGATGCTCGCCCAGCAGAACGTCGAGACCCTCAACGAGGCCTTCGGCGACCGTCCCGTCAAGAAGATCGTCGCGACCTGCCCGCACTGCTTCAACACGCTCGCCCGCGAGTACCCGGACCTCGGCGGCCACTACGAGGTCGTCCACCACACCCAGCTGCTCGGGCGGCTCGTCGACGAGGGCCGGCTCGTGCCGGTCACGCCGGTCGACGAGAAGGTCACGTACCACGACCCCTGCTACCTCGGGCGGCACAACAAGGTCTACACGCCCCCGCGTGAGGTCCTCTCCTCCATCCCCGGCCTGCGCAGCCAGGAGATGCACCGCTGCAAGGAGCGGGGCTTCTGCTGCGGCGCCGGTGGCGCGCGCATGTGGATGGAGGAGAAGATCGGCAAGCAGATCAACGTGGAGCGGACGGAGGAGGCCCTGAGCCTCGACCCCGACCTGGTGGGCACCGCCTGCCCGTTCTGCATGGTCATGCTCTCCGACGCAGTGACCGCGAAGAAGCAGCAGGGCAAGGCCCGCGAGGACGTGCAGGTCCTCGACGTGTCGCAGATCCTCGCGCGCTCGCTCGTCGCGCCGCCGCAGCCGGCGGAGGAGCTCGTCCCGGCAGGCGTCGGTGCCGTGCCGGACGCGGCCTCGGTGGCGATCGACCCCGCGGGGCCGGCACCCGCGGCCCCGGCGCCCCCGTCGTCCGTGACCCCCGACGTGACCGTGGAGGGGGCCCGGCCGGTGTCCGACGACCCGGAGGAGACACAGACTGCCGACTACGTGCAGCTCGCCGACTCCTCGGAGCGTGGCAGCGGCAGCCGCGCGGGCGGTGACTCGTCCGCCGTGGTGGACGTGCCGCCGGCCGGGACGGACGCCCGCGCCGACGCCGGCGGTCCCCCGGTCACCGAGTCCGAGGCCGTCGTGCAGGACGTCACCGGGACCCTGGACGCCCCTGGCGGCAGCCCGACGCACGCCGCCGAGGGCACCGACGAGGTCCCGACGTCCCCGTCGTCGGAGGACCGGCGCCCGCAGGGCTGACGACGCGTACGACGAGGGGCCGGGGTCCGGGGACCGCGCCGGCCCCTCGTCGCGTCGAGCGAGCCGGGCCGGGCCGACCGCTCCCGGAAGCCCACCGGGTGATCGGGGTCCCAGCGGACCGGCAGCCCGGCTCGCGGGACCCGGACCACAGCACCCCGATCACGCCCCTCCTCACGTCACGTCGCCGGAGCCGGCCGAGCCGGCGGCCCCGTGCGTCCGGCGGACCGCCACCAGGTGCACGTACGCCGAGCCGTCCGCCGTCGCGACCCCGAGCAGGCAGCCGACGAGCAGGTGCCCGTCACGGACCACGAGCGCCGCCGACCCGAACTGGCGCAGCCACACGGATTGGTGCAGGCCCCGGACGTCACACTCGCCCCACAACTCCGGCAGCGCCGCCAGGGCCTCAGTGTGGACGTCCGAGCCGCTCCTCCAGCCCGGCCGGCACCGGGCGGAGCGCGCCGGGCGTCACTTGGCGGCGTCACGTGTCGGCGCGCGTGAACGACTGCCAGGAGCGCGACGGTGTCGGGCCGCGCTGGCCCTGGTAGCGCGACCCGAATACGGTCGACCCGTAGGGCTGCGACGCCGGCGACGTGAGTCGCAGCAGGCAGATCTGCCCGATGCGCATCCCCGGCCAGAGCTTGATGGGCAGGTTCGCGACGTTGCTCAGCTCGAGCGTCACGTGACCCGTGAACCCGGGGTCGATGAAGCCGGCGGTGGAGTGCGTCAGCAGCCCGAGCCGGCCGAGCGAGCTCTTCCCCTCGAGGCGCGCGGCCAGGTCGTCGGGCAGCGTCACCTGCTCCAGCGTCGACCCGAGCACGAACTCCCCGGGGTGCAGCACGAACGGCTCATCCCCCTGCGGCTCCACGAGCTCGGTCAGGTCGTCCTGCTGCAGGGATGGGTCGATGTGGCTGTAGCGGTGGTTCTGGAACACCCGGAACCACCGGTCGAGTCGCACGTCGACGCTGGACGGCTGCACCAGCGCCTCGTCGTACGGGTCGAGCACGAACCGCCCGGCGTCGATCTCGGCGCGGAGGTCGCGGTCGGAGAGCAGCACCCCCGCACCGTAGCCGCCGAGCCGGGGCCGGGGCGGCGGCGGCGGCTGCTGCTAGAGTGACGGCGTCGCCGAGAGGCGCACGCGAGCAAGACCTTCGCGAGCGTAGTTCAATGGCAGAACACGAGCTTCCCAAGCTCGATACGCGGGTTCGATTCCCGTCGCTCGCTCCACCAGGGTTCGCCCAGGCTCTCCCCGATGTCGCCGTCAGCGCCACCGAGGCGTCCCGCACCTCGTGCTCCCGCACCTCGTGCTCCCGCAGCAGCCCCGTCGGGCGGCGAGACCGGCGAGCGCGAGCGCAGGGCGCGAAAGCCACCCGGTGTGCCGGTCGAGGTTGTGCAGGACGACGGCGCAGCCGGGTGCCGTCGACGTGAGCAGCTCGGCGGACGGCGCCTGCGTCCACAGGAGTCGGGGAAGCACCGCCCTCCGGCAGACCCGGGGCAGGTGCCTGCAGCGCCACGGAGCGGGCGACGAGCGCCACGACCTCCGCGGGCGACCGCGCCGCGCTGACGTCCAGCTCGCGCTGCACCCGGAGCAGCACGTCGGTCAGTCGACCAGCGACGAGTAGACGAGCTGACGCAACTGCGGGCGCAGCGGGTGAGCGCTCGACGGTACCAGCTGCGTGAACAGCATCGCCGTGACCTCCTCGGCAGGGTCCACCCAGAAGGCCGTGCTGGCGAGGCCACCCCAGAAGAACTCGCCCGGGCTCGAGTAGGCCTTGCTGGGCCGGGGGTCCTCCACGACAGCGAAGCCGAGCCCGAAGCCGACCCCGTCGAACACCGTCTCCGCGAAGCCGCCGACGCTGAGCTCGCCCAGGTCCTTGCCGCCCGGGAGGTGGTTCTGCGTCATCCAGTCGAGGGTCCGCGTGCCGAGCAGGCGCACCCCGTCGAGCTCGCCGCCGCGCAGCAGCATCTGTGTGAAGCGGTGATAGTCGGCCGCGGTGGAGACGAGGCCGCCGCCACCCTCGAACCCGGCGGGGCGGACGCGGATGAGGTCGCCGAGGGCGTCGTACCGCACAGCCGGGCCGCCGGCCGGGTTCGCGGCGTAGAGCGCGGCGAGGCGGTCCGCCCAGTCCTCACCCACGGACCACGCCGTGTCATGCATGCCGAGGGGCTGCAGGATGCGCTCGGCGACGAACTCCTCCAGCGTCCGGCCGGAGATGACCTCGACGAGCCGGCCGAGCACGTCGACGGACATGGAGTAGCCCCACGCGGAGCCCGGCTGGAACAGCAGCGGCAGCGCGGCGAGCTGGTCGCAGGCGGTCGCGAGGTCGAGGTCCCGCGGCATGCCGAGCGTCCAGCCGAGCGTGTTGCGGTAGATACCGTCGACCGTCGACACCTGCAGGAACGGATAGGTGAGGCCGGACGTGTGCGTGAGCAGGTGCCACACGCGGACCGGCTCGCTCGCCGGCACCGTGTAGTACTTCGTCAGCGATCCCTTGTCGAACACGCGCACGTCGGCGAACGACGGGATCCACTTGCTGACCGGGTCGGTCAGCTCGAGCAGGCCCTCTTCCCAGAGCATCATTGCGGCGACCGACGTGACAGGCTTGGTCATCGAGAAGATGCGCCAGATCTGGTCGTCCGTGACCGGCCGTCCGGCCTCGCGGTCGGCCTGACCGTGTGTGGAGCTGTGCACGACCTCGCCGCCGCGCGTGACGACGATCTGCCAGCCGGCGAGTCGGCCGTCGTCGACGTACCGCGCGAAGTGCCGGTCGATGCGGCCGAGCCGCTCCGGGTCGAATCCGAGCTTGTCCGGGTCTGCCGTGCGCTCCACGCTCGTCGTTCCTCCAGTCGCTCCAGACGCGTCCGACCGCGCCACACTGCCAGCCGCCACCGGGACCGGCAGCGGGGGGTCGACACGACACGGGGCGGGTCCGGGGGCACACTGGGCGAAGGCGCCGTCGTTGCGCTGCGAGTCCCGTGCCGGCCCCCGCCGTTCCCGCCGGGCTCGCCCCCACGGGAGGCAGTGTGACGCCCAGCGCTTCGGCACGGGCCGCGTCGGCGCCCTCTTCGGGCCGGTCATGGTGCTGTGGTTCGGGTCGTTGGCCACAGCGGGGCTGACCGCCGTCGTCGCTCACCCCGACGTGCTGCGGGGCCTGTCGCCCACGTACGCGGTCGCCTTCGTCGTGGGCCACCCGGGCACGGCGTTCGTGGCGATGGGGGCCGTGGTGCTCGTGATCACGGGTGCCGAGGCCCTGTACGCCGACATGGGCCACTTCGGGCGCAAGCCCATCCTGCGCGCCTGGCTGCTCGTGGTGTTCCCGGCCCTGACGCTGAACTACCTGGGGCAGGCGTCGGTCCTCCTCCGCGACCCGACGGCCGTGCGCAGCCCGTTCTTCCTGCTCCTGCCCGAGTGGGCCCAGCTCCCCATGGTCTTCCTGGCCACCGCCGCGACCGTCATCGCGAGCCAGGCCGTCATCTCCGGCGCGTTCTCGCTGTCGCGTCAGGCGACCCAGCTCGGGCTGCTCCCGCCCGTCAGCGTGCGCCAGACGTCGGAGCACGCGAGTGGGCAGGTCTACCTGCCCGGCGTCAACGCGCTGCTGTTCGTCGGCGTGCTCGTCGTCATGCTCGCGTTCCGCTCGTCCGAGCGCCTCGCGACGGCATATGGCGTCTCCGTGACCGGCGCCCTCCTCATCGACACGGTGCTGCTCCTCGTCGTCGCCCGGGTGCTGTGGCACTGGCGCCCCTGGCAGCTGGCGCTCGCCGCCGTCGCCTTCGGCGCGGTCGAGGCCACCTTCCTCGCGGCCAACATGTCGAAGGTCGCGCACGGCGGCTGGCTTCCGCTGGTGATCGCCGCGTCCGTGTTCACCGTGATGACCACCTGGCGTCGCGGCCGCGAGATCGTGGCCGGCAACCGGCGCGCGAAGGAGGGGTCGCTGCCGGAGTTCGTCGACGACGTGTACGCCCGGCGCGTGCCGCGCGTCCCGGGCACGGCGGTATTCCCGCACCCCGGCAAGGAGACGACACCGCTGGCGCTGCGGGCGAACGTGGAGCACAACCACGTGCTGCACCAGGGGGTGCTCATCGTGTCGGCGAGCGCCGCGAACGTGCCGCACGTGGCCCCGAGTGAGCAGTTCTCCGTGGACGACCTGGGTCACGAGGACGACCGCGTGCAGCACCCTCTCCATCCGCTTCGGCTTCTCCGACCGGCCCGACATCCCGGCGGCTCTGCGCCGCGCGTGCGACGCGGGGGTGCTGCGGCCCGGGGTCCTCGACCTCGACGCCACCTCGTACTTCCTGTCCCGCGGCCCGATCCAGGCGACGTCGGCGCCCGGGATGGCGCGTTGGCGCAAGGTGCTCTTCCTGGTGCTGGCACATAACGCGGCCGACCCGGCTGCCTACTTCGGACTGCCCCCCGACCGCACGGTGACGATGGGCAGCGTCATCACCGCGTGACGACCGACAGCCGGCGCAGGCCCCGTGGGAGCCGCCCGCTGTGCAGCACGCGGAGCCGCTGCGTCGGCCGGGTCAGTGCCACGTACAGGTCCGCGGCGCCGCGCGGGGAGCCCTCGAGGATCTCCGCGGGCTCGACCAGCACGACCGAGTCGAACTCGAGCCCCTTCACGTCGGCGACGCCGAGGACGCTGACGGCCGCCCCGAGCGCGTCGGCACCGGTGGCGACGCTGCCCGGCGGCAGCGCCTCCCGGAGGGCGACGCCGAGCCGGTCGACGAGCCGCGCGCTGGTGAGGACGGCGAGCCGGCCCTCCCCGAGGTGGTCGATCTCGCGCCGGACGGCCTCCACGACCGCGCCCTGGTCGCCCGCCTCGACGCGCTGCGCCACTGGCGGGGTGGTCGCCTCGCGTGCGGACCTCGGCGGCGCCACGGGGACGCCGGCCTCGGCCAGGACGTCGGTCGCCACCTCCATGATCTGTTGGGGCGTCCGGTAGTTCACCGTGAGCTCCTCGACCCGCCAGCGGTCCGCGGCGTGCGGCTCCAGCACCTGTCCCCAGTCCGTGGCCCCGCCGAGCGACCCCGTCTGCGCGACGTCGCCGACGACGGTGAGGGAGCGGCTCGGGCAGCGCCGGAAGAGCAGCCGCCACTGCATGGGAGACAGCTCCTGCGCCTCGTCGACAACGACGTGGCCAAAGGTCCACGTGCGGTCGGTGGCCGCGCGTTCGGCGACCGTGAGCACCGGACCGTCGCTCGCGTACCGGTCGACGAGCGTCTCGGCCGTCAGCATCTCCCCGGCGCCGGTCATCTGCAGCACGCCGCGCGCGTACTCCAGCTCGGCGCGGCGGTCCGCCGACGCCCGCGCCTGACGCAGGCTCTCCTCGCTGTCGTCCTCCCCCAGCAGCTCGCCCGCCTCGTCGAGGAGCGGCACGTCCGCGGTCGTCCACGCGCTGCCGCGCGGTCGATGCAGCTGTCGGCGCTGCGGCTCGGACAGGTGCGGCGCGACGGCCGCGAGCTGCCCCGGGTCGGCGTACAGGTCGGCGAGCAGCTTCTGGGGAGTCAGCGGCATCCACGCGAGGTTGACCTCGCGGCGCACGTCGCGCGAGTCACGCAGGTCGCCGAGCAGGTCGGCCCGGTTGTCCTCGTCGAGCTCCGTGCCGCGGGCACGCGCCAGCCTCTGCGCCAGGTGGTTCAGCAGGTCGCGCACGAACACCGTGCGCGCCTCGTTGTGGGGCCTGCGGGAACGCCGGGCGCGGGTGCGGGACTCCGCGACAGCAGTCGGGCGCAGCGTGATGACCGTGCCGTCGACGTCGAGCCGCAGGGGCTTGGGCGGCACGCGCTGGCGCCGGCGGACCGCCTCCGCGACGACGTCGGCCATGCGGAGGTCTCCCTTCAGCGCGGCGGTCTCGGGCGACTCCCGTCCCGTCGCCTCGATGCCGGGGAACAGCGTTCCCGGGGTCGCGAGGACGGCTCCCGTTTCGCCGAGGGAGGGCAGCACCTGCCCGATGTAACGCAGGAACACGGGGTTCGGCCCGACGAGGAGCACACCGCTGCGGGCGATGCGCTCGCGGTGCGTGTAGAGCAGGTACGCGGCCCGGTGCAGGGCGACCGCCGTCTTGCCCGTGCCCGGCCCGCCCTGCACGACGAGGACGCCGGGCAGCGGCGCGCGGATGATGCGGTCCTGCTCGGCCTGGATCGTGGCCACGATGTCGCGCATGCGGCCGGTGCGCCTGGCGTTGAGTGCGGCGAGCAGGGAGGACTCGCCGGACAGGGTCGACGGGTCGACGTCGTCCACGGCGTCGAGGTCGAGCACGTCGTCGGCGATGGCCGTGACCCGCCGCCCTTGGCTCGTGATGTGGCGGCGGAGCAGGAGGCCCTGCGGCGAGGCCGCCGTCGCCTGGTAGAACGGCTCGGCCGCGGGCGCGCGCCAGTCGACGAGCAGCTGGCGCTGGTCGTCGTCGGCGAGGCCGACGCGGCCGATGTGGTGGCGCCGCCCGTCGGCGCGGTCGAGCCGGCCGAAGCAGAGCCGCTCCTCCACCGCCCGCAGCTGCGCCAGGCGTTCCGCGTGCAGCGCGGCGAAGGCGTCCCGCTCGGACCGGCTCCCGGGCGTGCCGGTCGGCGGTGTCCGCCGCACCCGGTCGAGGTCGCGCGCAGCCCGCTCGCGGAGCTCGTCCAGGCGCGCGTAGAACTCGGCGAGCTTGCGCTGCTCGTGCTCCAGCTCGGCGTCGGCCCCCACCGTCAGACCCCGACCCCGGCACGGCCGGCAGGGAGGGGGAGGCGCGGGGTCACCCCGGCAGGATGCCACCCGGCGGGAGCCGGACATCCACCCCTGTGACGTGCCGTCAGGAGTTGCCGGGAAGGGCGTCCGGCGGTATGGGTGAGGGGTGCCCGAAGGCCACACGCTGCACCGGTACGCCGGCCTGCTCCGCCCCGACCTCATGGGCGAGCGGATCGCCGCTTCGTCCCCCCAGGGCCGCTTCAGCACCGAGGCGGCGCAGCTCGACGGCGGGCGCGTCGTCGCCGTGGAGGCCTACGGGAAGAACCTCTTGGTCGACGCCGAGCCCCAAGCGGGCGACGAGCCCCTGAGCGTGCACGTGCACCTCGGCCTGCGCGGGCTCTTCCTCCGGTACGACGACCCGGGCGCGTCGCCGCGACCGGGCACCCGGCTCCGGGTGGCGAGCCGGCGGGCTGCCTACGACCTCATCGCCCCGTCCCGTTGCATGCTCCTCGACGGCGCGGGGCGGGCGGCGGTCCTCGCCAAGCTGGGCCCCGACCCGCTGCGGCCGGAGTCCGACGGCTCGGAGGCCGTGCGCCGCCTCACCTCGGCGCGAGGCAGTGTGGCGGAGGCGCTGCTGGACCAGGGCGTCCTGGCCGGGGTGGGCAACGTCTACCGCGCCGAGGTGCTCTACCTGCACCGCCTCGACCCGCGCCTGCCCGCGCGCGACGTGCCGCAGACGACGTACGAGGGACTGTGGGAGACGCTGCGCTCGGTGATGGCGCGCGGAGTGCGCGTGGGCCACATCCTCACCGCGGACGTCGCCGACGACACGACACCCGAGGAGGGCCGCTACGTCTACAAGCGGGCGGTCTGCCTCGGCTGCGGAGGCCCCGTCCGCGCTTGGGACGTGGCCTCCCGGACGGTGTACGCGTGCGAGCGGGAGCAGCTCGACGGCGGCGGTCGAGCCACTCCCTGACACGGCCTACTGGCTGAGGATGTCCCGCGTCACGGCGGTCTGCTCTGTGAGGACGCCGCCGATGACACCCTGCGTCTCGTTGATGCGCTCGACGATGCGCTCGATGTCGGCCAGCGCGGAGACGACACTTCCGGCGTCGGCCTGGATCGCTCCCACCTTGGCGCTCACCTCGCCCGTCGCCCGAGCGGTCTCCAGCGCCAGCTCCTTCACCTCGTTGGCAACCACGGCGAAGCCCTTACCCGCCTCGCCCGCCCGGGCGGCCTCGATCGTCGCGTTGAGTGCGAGCAGGTTCGTCTGCTCGGCGATGCCGTTGATGACCTTCACGACCTTGCCGATCTCGTCGCTCGACGCCGCCAGGTGAGCGACGAGGTCGTTCGTGTCGGCCGTCAGCCGCGAGGCGTCCGCGGCGATCGCCGTCGCCTGGACGACGTTGCGCTCCACCTCCGAGATCGAGGTGATCAGCTGGTCGCCGGCCGAGCCGAGACGGGTCGCCGAGGCCGTGCGCTCGAGGCCCTGCGACACGAGGAACGCGGTGTTGCGCAGGGCCTCGCGCCGACTGTCCTCGAGGGTCAGCGTCTCCGTGGCGAAGAAGTCCATCGTGCCCACGACCTGCCCGTGCACGACGAGCGGCAGGCAGACCCCGGACTTCACCCCGGCCCGGGTGGCGGCGGGAGCCCGCACGCAGTCGGTGACCTGCCCGAGGTCGGCGACGAACACGAGGTCACGGGCCTCCCAGGTGCGGCCCGACAGCCCGACGCCCCGGCGGAACGACGCGGCCTCGGTGACCCGCCGGAACTCGTCGCCCGCCGTACCGGACTCGAGCACGAACGTGAGCGCCTGCCCGGCGTCATCCAGGTGCCAGTAGGAGCCGTAGGCCCAGCCGAACTCCCGGCGGATGACGTCGAGGGCCACCCGGACGGCGTCCTGCTCGTTGCGCGCGGTGGACAGCTCGCGCAGCACCGTGGTCACAGCCCGTGCGTCCTCCACGGCGTCCGCCTGCCGCTGCATCTGGCGGAACCGGCTGAGCGTCTGCGACACGAGCAGGCCCACGCTGCGCAGGGCGGCGAGCCGGCCGGGCGACGGGTCGAGCGTGTCGAGACTGAAGAAGTCCATCGTGCCGACGACACGGCCGTCCTCGAGCAGCGGGAAGCAGATGCCGCTGCGCACGCCGACCCGCTGGGCGACGGGGGCGCGCGGGCAGTCCCGTACCGCCCCGATGTCGGGCACGAAGACCAGGTCACGGGTCCGCCATGCCCGTCCGGACAGCCCGACGCCCTCCGGGAAGGTGGCGGTCAGGGTGACCGCGCGGAACTCCGGCCCGGCGTCTCCGGACTCCTGGGCGAAGCGCAGCGCGCGACTGCCGGGGTCGACCTGCCAGTAGGACCCGTAGGCCCAGCCGAAGGCCTCGCGGACGGCGGCCAGGGCGGCGTCGACGGCCTGCTGGGGACTGGACACGCCGGCCAGCGCGGTGAGGACGCGGGTCACCGCGGCGACGTCCGCGTCCGCGTCGACGGCTGCCTGCCGCGCGTGGTCGAGCTCGTTGCGTCGTCCCGAGCGGAACACTCCGCCCCCTCACATGCGCCGGGTCCATGGGCACTGGTCTCCTCGGCACGACCGCTTGTGACCTGAAGCACCGTCCGGCCCAGCTCCAGCGCATGGGACGATCGGGGGGTGCGGGAGGTGACGGCGCAGCGCAGGAGCTCGCGGCCCGTCGACCCGCAGGCCAGAGCCGTGCGGCGCTGGCGACGGCGGCTCGCCGACGAGCGCGAGGAGGCCCGCGTCTACCGCGACCTCGCGAGCCGCCGCGCGGGCGAGGAGCGCGAAATCCTGCTCGGATTGGCCGAGGCGGAGGAGCGGCACGCCGCACACTGGGAGCGGCTGCTCGGTCCTGACGTCGGCCGGGTCCGCCGTGGTGACGTCCGCACGCGGATGCTGGCCTGGCTCGCCCGCCGCTTCGGGTCGGTCTTCGTGCTCGCGCTCGCGCAGCGGGCCGAGAGCCGGTCGCCGTACGATGCCGACCTCGACGCCACGCGGGCGATGGCCGCGGACGAGCGCGTCCACGAGGAGGTCGTGCGCGGGCTCGCCGCGCGCGGGCGGGCCCGGGTCTCGGGGACGTTCCGGGCCGCGGTCTTCGGAGCGAACGACGGCCTGGTCAGCAACCTCGCCCTCGTGCTCGGCGTGGCCGGCGGCGGGCTGCCGAGCGGGAGTGTGCTGCTCACGGGGCTCGCCGGCCTGCTGGCCGGTGCGCTGTCCATGGGCGCCGGGGAGTACATCTCCGTGCGCTCACAGCGGGAGCTGCTCGCGGCCTCCGCGCCAAGCGCCGGCGCTCGCGCGGCCCTCCCGCACCTCGACGTCGACGCGAACGAGCTGGCGCTCGTGTACCGCGCCCGCGGCATGCCCGCCGACGAGGCCAAGCGCAAGGCCGACGCCCTGTTGCGCAGCCGGCCCGACGAGACCGAGCTGGAGGTCCCCGCAGCCGACGAGCACGAGGTCGTGGGCTCGGGGCTGGGCGCGGCGACCTCGAGCTTCGTCTTCTTCGCGTCCGGCGCCGCCGTCCCCGCGCTGCCGTTCCTGCTGGGCATCGAGGGGGCGCCGGCGCTGGTCCTCGCCACCGTGCTGGTGGGGGTCGCACTGCTCCTCACCGGCGCGACCGTGGGCGTGCTGTCCGGCGGCCCGCCGCTGCTCCGGGGGCTGCGCCAGCTGGCGATCGGCGCCGGGGCCGCAGGCACGACGTACGTGCTCGGATCGCTGTTCGGCACCCCCGGGCTCTGAGCGGCCGCCCGACGGGGGGCCGGGTCAAGGACGGTGCGGCTCCTGCCGACCGAGGACGGGACCCGCCGAGGAGGACGCCCGTGGACGCCATCGCCGACGTGACCCAGCGCATCGCCGACATCCAGTCGAAGCTCACCTCTCTGCGGCCGGCCTCGGTGCCGTTCGCCGACGTGCTCCAGAGCTCCTCGGCAGCCACAGGGGCCACGACCGCCACCGCCCAGGTGTCTGGCCTGGACCCGGCGAGCCGAGCCGCGGCCGCCGTACGGCCGAGCTGGGCGGCAGGTCCGATGCCGTCGTCGCCCGGCTCCTCGCCGGCGGCGACCAGCTCCGCCGGCGGGGCTGCTGCCGCCGGCCCGGCCGCCACGACGCCCGTCGCGAGGACCCGCGGGGTGACGGTCCCCGACGAGCTGCGGGCCCTCGGGAACGGTCGGATCCCCGCGAGCGCGCTCGACAAGATCGGCCATGGTGGCCACCGGCTGGCCGCGAAGGCGGCCGCGGCGTGGAAGCGGATGGAGGCCGCGGCTGCCCAGGAGGGCATCACCCTCAAGGTCACCGACTCCTACCGCGACCACGCCACGCAGGTCGACCTCGTCCGGCGCAAGGGCCTGTACTCCCAGGGCGGCCTGGCCGCGAAGCCGGGCACTTCGAACCACGGCTGGGGCCTCGCCGTGGACCTGGACCTCAACGGCAAGCAGCAAGCCTGGATGCGCGCCAACGGCGCCCGCTTCGGGTTCGTCGAGGACACGCCCCGAGAGCCGTGGCACTGGGGCTTCCACGGCTGAGGACCCTGCCCCGGCACCCCCGCTCGGATCACCAGGACGCTCCCGAACCGACACCCACAGTCTTCCCGTCACCGCTACTGCCGAGTAACCTCGCTTTTGTTACCGGTGAGTAGGGGGACGGCGGGATGGGTCACTACCGGTCCGACCTGCGCGACATCGAGTTCGCGCTGTTCGAGGTGCTGGGCGCCGACGAGTCCCTGGGCCAGGGCCCGTTCGGGCAGATGGACCGCGACGCCGCGCGGAGCGTGCTCGACGAGGTGAACCGCCTCGCGACCGGGCCGCTCGCCGCGTCGTTCGCCGCCGCGGACCGCACGCCGCCCGTGTGGGACCCCGCCACGGGGTCCGTCACCCTGCCGCCGGAGTTCACCGCGAGCATGCGCGCGCTGCTCGACGGGGGCTGGGACCGTATCGACCTCCCGGTCGACCTCGGCGGCTTCGGCGCCCCCCCGTCGCTGCGGTGGGCCGTGGCCGAGCTGATGCTCGGGGCCAACCCGGCGGCGTACATGTACATGAGCGGTCCGGGCTTCGCCGCGATCCTCCACGCCCTCGGCACGCCCGAACAGAAGGCGCTCGCCCGCACCGTCATCGAGCGGCAGTGGGGCGCCACCATGGTGCTCACCGAGCCCGACGCGGGCAGCGACGTCGGCGCGGCGCGCACGAGGGCCGTCCCGCAGCCTGACGGCAGCTGGCACCTCGAGGGCGTCAAGCGCTTCATCACCAGCGCGGACTGGGACCTTCCCGAGAACATCGTCCACCTCGTGCTCGCCCGTCCCGAGGGCGCCGGCCCCGGCACGAAGGGGCTGTCGATGTTCGTCGTCCCCAAGTTCCACTGGGACGCCGAGGCCGGGCGGCTGGGCGGGCGCAACGGTGTCCGGGTCACGGGCGTCGAGCAGAAGATGGGGCTGAAGGTGTCGGCCACCTGCGAGCTCACGTTCGGCGCCGAGGCGCCGGCGGTCGGCTGGCTCGTCGGCGACGTGCACGACGGCATCGCGCAGATGTTCCGCGTCATCGAGAACGCGCGAATGATGGTCGGCACGAAGGCCATCTCGACGCTGTCGACGGGCTACCTCAACGCCCTGGAGTACGCGCGCACGCGTGTGCAGGGCGCCGACCTGACCCGCACGGCGGACAAGACCGCCCCCCGCGTGCGCATCATCCAGCACGCCGACGTGCGCCGGATGCTCATGCTGCAGAAGGCGTACGCCGAGGGCATGCGCGCGCTAGTGCTCTACACGGCGACGCAGCAGGACCGGGTCGAGCTGTCCCGCCACGCCGGCTCAGTCGACGAGGCGGCGGTGCGGCTGAACGACCTCCTGCTGCCGGTCGTCAAGGGCTTCGGCTCCGAGATGGCCTACTCCCTGCTGGCGCTGTCGCTGCAGGTCCTCGGCGGGTCCGGCTACACGCAGGACTACCCGCTCGAGCAGTACCTGCGGGACGCGAAGATCGACACCCTCTACGAGGGCACCACGACCATTCAGGGAATGGACCTGTTCTTCCGCAAGGTCGTGCGCGACCGGGGCCGCGCGCTTCACGCGCTGCTCGGCGAGGTGCAGGCGTTCGCGAAGGGCGACGCCGGCAACGGCTCACTCGCGCGGGAGCGCGGCCTGCTCGGCACGGCGCTCGAGGACGTGCAAGGGATCGTCGGCGCGATGGTCGAGCGGCTTCACGCCGCGGCCGAGGACCCGCGGCGGCTCCACGAGGTCGGCGAGAACACGACCCGGCTCCTTCTGAGCCTCGGTGACCTCGTCACCGGGTGGCTGCTCCTGCGCCAGGCCGAGGTCGCCCTCGCCCGGCTGGCAGGGGGTGCGGCCGGCCGCGACCGCGCGTTCTACGAGGGCAAGGTGGCCGCCGCCCGCTTCTTCGCGCGGCAGGTGCTGCCTGAGCTGGCCGCCCGGCGCGCCGTGGCCGAGGCGACGGACCTGTCGCTGATGGAGGTCGACGAGGCCGCCTTCTGACCCGCACCGCGACCGCCGCCCGCGCCGCGAGAGCGGGCTCACCCCGTCCGCGGAGTGTCACCGTGAGGAGCCGGGGTATCGCCAGCGACAGTCGGGTGCAGTCCGCGCGCCCTCAGTGATCCGAGGAGTCCCCATGGGCA
This sequence comes from Actinomycetota bacterium, assembly GCA_030773395.1. Classification (GTDB taxonomy): domain Bacteria; phylum Actinomycetota; class Actinomycetes; order JALYNB01; family JALYNB01; genus JALYNB01. The sequence goes on along the minus strand of JALYNB010000172.1, from coordinate 908 downwards.
TCGGTGTGAGCATCTTCCTGCTCGCCCTCGGCGCGATCCTCACCTTCGCCGTGGAGTTCGACATCTCCGGCCTCGACATCCGCGTCGTGGGGATCATCCTCATGATCTGCGGCCTGATCGGCTTGGTGCTCGCGCTCGTGGCCATGAACAACGGTCGGCGTGCCGCGGGGCCGGTCGTGGAGGAGCGGACGTACCGCGACGACAGACCGACCTACTGACGCCGCGGGCGCTCACAGGAGGCCGGTCCCCACGGGACGGGCCTCCTGCACGTCCAGGGCACGCTCAGGGCTCGGACAGCTGGACGTGCGTGAGCCGCGAGGCCGCGGACTCGGCCACCAGCCACCCCCCATCCACACCCGGTACGGCGGCCACGGGCTCCTGGAGCCCCCGGGCGACCGTAGCGACCTGCCCGCGTGCGACGTCCACGCGCCGCAGCGCCCCGTTGTAGGTGTCGCTCACGAGCAGCGCACCGTCCGGGAGGACCGCGACGCCCTGCGGGTGCTGGAGCAGGGCGTCCGCCACCGCCCCGTCGACGTGTCCGTGCGCGAACAGGCCCGCGCCGACCGCCGTGGTCACACCCCCGGCACCGGCATCCAGCCGACGCACTGACGAGGACTCCGCGTCCACCCACCACAGCGCCCCGTCGGGGTGGACCACCAGCGCCGTCGGCTGCGCCAGCAGCGCGCGCGACGCCGGCCCGTCCCGCAGCTGCTCACCCCCTGTGCCGGCTAGCACGCTCACCGCACCGGCCCTCGGGTCGAACAGCCACAGCTGGTGCAGGCCCGCCATCGCCACCACGAGGGCCTCGGCGGGCGGCCACCAGACGACGTCCTCGGGGCTGGCCAGGGCCTCGAACGTCGCCGGCCCCTGCGGGGGCCCCGAGGCCGGGACGCGGCGCTGGCCCGTGC
>JALYNB010000171.1 GCA_030773395.1 Actinomycetota bacterium | reverse complement strand
GGCCCGGGCTGACCGCCGCGCCGGGTCAGCCGGCCCGGAGCTCCTCCAGGGCGGCCCCCACCCCCGCGCGCTCGGCCTCGACCCGACGCACCACCTCATCGACGGCGTCGCCCACCGCGACCCGGTCGCTGCTGCCTGCGCGGCGCTCCCGCACCTCGACCTGCCCGTCCGCGAGCCCCTTGCCGACCACCAGCGCGTACGGGACGCCGATCAGCTCCGCGTCCTTGAACGCCACCCCCGCGGACACCTGCCGGTCGTCGAGGAGCACCCGTAGGCCCCGGGCCTCGAGGTCGGCGGCGAGCCCCTCGGCGGCCTCCAGCTGACCCGCCTTGCCGACGGCCACCACGTGGACGTCGGCCGGCGCGAGGGCCAGCGGCCAGCACAGCCCCTTGTCGTCGTACGTCTGCTCGGCGACGGCGGCGAGCACGCGCGACACGCCGATCCCGTACGACCCCATCGTCAGCGTGATCCGGTCACCGTTCGGGCCGCTGACCGCGAGGTCGAGCGCCTTCGCGTACTTCTGGCCGAGCTGGAACACGTGCCCGCACTCGATCGCCCGCCCGATCTGCAGGGGCGCCCCGCACCGCGGACACGGGTCGCCGGCGGCGACGGTCGCGATGTCGCCGGCGACGTCGACCGTGAAGTCGCGCCCGGCGACGCAGTTGCGGACGTGGTGGTCGCGCGCGTTCGCCCCCGTCACCCACGAGGTGCCGGCGCTGACGCGCAGGTCGCCGACGACGCGGACGCCCCGGTCCTGCATGCCGCTCGGGCCCGCGTAGCCGCGGACGAGGTCGGGCCGGCCGGCGAAGTCGTCGTCGTCGAACAGATCGAGCCCCTCGGCGCCCGTGGCGGCGGCGACCCGCTCGACGTCGACCTCCCGGTCACCGGGCACGAGCGCGGCGTACACCTGCCCACCCCTGTCGCGCAGCAGGATCGTCTTGAGCATGTCGGCCTCGGTGACCCTCTCGCCGAACCGTTCCGCGAGGTGCGCGACGACCTCCGCGATGCCCGGGACCTCGGGCGTGTGGAGGTCCTCCATCGGCCCGGGATCGGGCAGCGGTGTCTCGCCCGCCGGGTGGCTGCCCGCGGTGGCGGCCTCGACGTTCGCCGCGTAGTCGCCGTTCGGGCAGGAGACGAACGTGTCCTCCCCCACCGGCGTGGGCGCGAGGAACTCCTCGCTGTGGCTGCCGCCCATCGCGCCGGCCACGGCGGACACGATCACGTGGTCGAGCCCGAGCCGGGTGAAGATGCGCTGGTACGCCCGCCGGTGGTCGTCGTACGACTCCCGCAGGCTGTCGTCGTCGAGGTTGAACGAGTACGAGTCCTTCATCACAAACTCGCGGCCTCTGATGACCCCGGAGCGGGGGCGGGGCTCGTCGCGGTACTTCGACTGGATCTGATAGATCACCAGCGGCAGGTCCTTGTACGACGAGTACTCGCCTTTGACCAGCAGCGTCATGAGCTCCTCGTGCGTGGGGCCGAGGAGGTAGTCGCCGCCCTTGCGGTCCTTCAGCCGGAACAACTCGGGGCCGTAGGCCTCCCAGCGCCCCGTCGCCTCGTAGGGCTCCCGGGGCAGCAGCGCCGGCAGCAGCACCTCCTGGCCCCCGATCGCGTCCATCTCCTCCCGGACCACCCGGGCGGAGTTCTCCAGCACGACCTTGCCGAGGGGCAGCCACGAGTAGATCCCGGCGGCCACCCGCCGGACGTAGCCGGCGCGGACGAGCAGCCGGTGGCTCGGGACCTCCGCGTCGGCCGGGTCCTCGCGCAAGGTGCGCAGGAACAGGGTCGACATGCGCAGGGCCACGGGGCCTCTCCTCGGGTGATCTGTGGACGGGTCGGCGGCGAGCCTACGGCTGTGGACGGCCGCCGCCGGCTGTCGGAGGTCCGCGGCAGGGTGCGCGGCGTGGACCTGGAGCCCGGCGAAAGGCGCGTGCACCATGAGGGCCGTGACCAGCGCGACAACCCGCCGCTACACCGTGGCCGACCTCGAGCACTTCCCCGACGACGGCAACCGCTACGAGCTGTTCGACGGCGAGCTGGTCGTGACGCCGCCGCCCGGTGACCGCCACCAGTGGGTGGCGCAGGAGCTCTGGGACCGGCTGAGGCGGGTCACGCCGACCGAGTACGTCGTCTTCGCGCTCCCCGTCGCGCTCGACCTGTCCGAGCGGACCCACCTCGAGCCCGACCTCACCGTCAAGCGCCGCGAGGACTTCGGCCGCTCGGCGTTCGTGCCACTGCTCGTCGTCGAGGTCGCCTCGCCGTCGACCCGCGCCCGGGACAGGCGGGAGAAGCGGGCGTACTACGAGTCACTGGGCTGCCCCTCCTACTGGCTTGTCGACCCGCACGAGCCGTCCCTGACCGTGCTCGAGCTCGGGGACGACGGCCGGTACGCCGAGGTCGCCACCGTCCGCGGCGCGGAGGCCTTCGAGGCGACCCGGCCCTTCCCCATGGCGGTCGTCCCCGCCGACCTCGTCGCGGGGATCCCCCCGGGCGGCTGACCGGGACGGGCGCCGACCGGACCAGCGTCGGGGACGGCGTACCGTCGTCGCCCGTGCTCGTGCTCCTCCCGCCGTCAGAGACGAAGGCGCCCGGCGGCGACGGCCCACCGCTCGACGTGGCCGCCCTGTCGTGGCCGGCGCTCACCCCGAGGCGCGAGCGGCTCCTGACCGCGCTCGACCGCTACACGGGGGTCCTGTACGAGGCCCTGTCGCCGGCGACCCTCGACGCCGGTGCCCGCGCCCGGGCCGAGCGCGACGTCGTCGTCACCTCGGCCCTGTTCGGGGCGCTGCGGGGCGGGGACCGGGTGCCGGCGTACCGGCTGTCGGCGGGGTCCCGCCTCCCCGGGGTGGGTCCGCTCGCGTCCCTGTGGCGGCCGGCGCTGGCCGGCGTCCTGGACCAGCTCGCCGCCGCCGACCCCGAGCCGCTCCTCGACCTGCGGTCCGGCGGCTACGCGGCGCTCTGGGGTGGTACGGCGCGGCTGGGCGGACGTGTCGTGCCCGTCCGGGTGGTCGCGGAGGCCGCCGACGGGTCGCGCGCCGTCGTGAGCCACGCCAACAAGGCCGCGAAGGGCCGGCTGGCCCGCGCCCTGCTGGGGCCCGCGGCGGCCGGCGACGACGCCCTCGACC
>JALYNB010000170.1 GCA_030773395.1 Actinomycetota bacterium | reverse complement strand
CACCTCCTCGGGTGGGCGGCTCGTCCGCGTCGGCTGGGTCAGCTGGCGACGGGCGCCGGCGTCTTCCCTGCCGTGCCCATGAGGGACCGCAGCACGTACGGGAGGATGCCGCCGTGGCGGAAGTACTCCGTCTCCCCGGGCGTGTCGATGCGCACGACCGCGTCGAACTCGACGTCGCCCGCCTTCACCCGCACGGTGCCCGACTGCTCGTCCACGTCGGCGAGGCCGCGGATCTCGAACACCTCGTGCCCGGTCAGGCCGAGCGACTCGATGTCCTGGCCCTCGGGGAACTGCAGCGGGAGCACGCCCATCCCGATGAGGTTCGAGCGGTGGATCCGCTCGAACGACTGGGCGATGACCGCGCGGACGCCGAGCAGCGCGGTGCCCTTGGCCGCCCAGTCGCGCGACGAGCCGGAGCCGTACTCCTTGCCGGCGAGCACGACGAGCGGGGTGCCCTTCTCGGCGTACCGCTGGCACGCGTCGTAGATGGCCATCTGCTCGCCGTCGCCGTCGCCGTCGGCCCCGAGGAACAGCGTGACGCCGCCCTCCGTGCCCGGCGCGAGGCGGTTCCGCAGGCGGATGTTGGCGAACGTCCCGCGGATCATCACCTCGTGGTTGCCGCGGCGGGAGCCGTAGGAGTTGAAGTCCTTCGGCGCGACGCCGTGCTCGGTCAAGTAACGGCCCGCCGGCGAGTCCTTCTTGATGGCGCCGGCCGGGCTGATGTGGTCGGTCGTGACCGAGTCGCCGAGCACCGCCATCACCCGCGCGCCGACGATGTCGGCCGGCGGCGTCGGCTCGGGCTGCATGCCCTCGAAGTACGGCGGCTTGCGCACGTACGTCGACTCCGGGTCCCAGGCGAACGCGTCCCCGCCCGGCACCTCGATGGCCTGCCACCGCTGGTCGCCCGCGAAGACGTCGGAGTAGCTCCGCTCGTACATCTCGCTCTGGATCGCCTCGCCGACGACCTGGCTGACCTCCGAGGCCGACGGCCAGATGTCGCGGAGGAAGACCTCGTTGCCCTGCGCGTCGGTGCCCAGCGGGTCGTTCTGCAGGTCGACGTCCATCGTGCCGGCCAGCGCGTAGGCGACGACCAGCGGCGGCGACATCAGGTAGTTCATCTTGACGTCGGGGTTGATCCGGCCCTCGAAGTTGCGGTTGCCGGAGAGCACCGAGACGACCGCGAGGTCGGCGGAGTTGACCGCGTCGGAGATCTCCTGCGGCAGCGGGCCGGAGTTGCCGATGCAGGTCGTGCAGCCGTAGCCGACGACGTTGAAGCCGAGCTTGTCGAGGTACGGCGTGAGCCCCGCCCGCTCGTAGTAGTCGGTGACGACCTTCGAGCCCGGGGCGAGCGTCGTCTTGACCCACGGCTTGCGGTCGAGGCCCTTGTCGACGGCGTTCTTGGCGAGGAGGCCCGCGCCGATCATGACGTAGGGGTTGGACGTGTTCGTGCAGCTGGTGATCGCGGCGATGACCACGGCGCCGTGGTCGAGCTCGATCTCCTGCCCGCCCTCGAGGGTGACGTGAATCGGGTTGCTCGGCCGCTCGCCGACCTCGCCCACGTTGCTGCGGGGGCGCGGCTTGTCCTCGGGGCTGTCGTGCGCCGGCGAGACCGGGTCGGACGCCGGGAACGACTCGGCGCTGGCCTCGTCGATACCGACCTCGGCGATGCCGGCCGGCTTCGCCTGCTGCGGGACACCGGGCTTGCGCGGCTCGTCCAGGGTGGTGGAGGCGTAGTCGTTGAGCGCCGTGCGGAACAGCGCCTTGGCCTGGTCGAGCGGCACCCGGTCCTGCGGGCGCTTCGGACCGGCGAGCGACGGGACGATCGTCGACAGGTCGAGCTCGAGCCGCTCGGAGTAGCGGGGCTCGGCGGCGGGGTCGTGCCAGAGGCCCTGGGTCTTGGCGTAGGCCTCGACGAGCTGCACCTGCGACTCGTCGCGGCCGGTGAAGCGCAGGTAGTTGAGCGTCTCGTCGTCGATCGGGAAGATCGCGACAGTGGAGCCGTACTCCGGGCTCATGTTGCCGATCGTGGCGCGGTTGGCCAGCGGCACGTTCGCGACACCCGGGCCGTAGAACTCGACGAACTTCCCGACGACACCGTGCTGGCGGAGCATCTCGGTGACGGTCAGCACGAGGTCGGTGGCCGTGGCGCCCTCGGGCAGCTCGCCGTTGAGCTTGAAGCCGACGACCCGCGGGATGAGCATCGACACGGGCTGGCCGAGCATCGCCGCCTCGGCCTCGATGCCGCCGACGCCCCAACCGAGCACGCCCAAGCCATTGATCATGGTGGTGTGCGAGTCGGTGCCGACGAGAGTGTCGGGGTAGGCGTCGACGACGCCGTCGGCGGTCTCGCGGGTGAACACCACGCTGGCGAGCCGCTCGAGGTTGACCTGGTGGACGATCCCGGTTGCCGGTGGGACCACCTTGAAGTCGGCGAACGCCTCCTGGCCCCAGCGCAGGAACTCGTACCGCTCCCGGTTGCGGTCGAACTCCAGGGCCGCGTTGAGGTCCAGCGCGGCCGGCGTGCCGAAGTGGTCGGCCACGACGCTGTGGTCGATCACGAGCTCCGCCGGCGAGAGCGGGTTGACCTTCTTCGGGTCGCCGCCGAGCTCGGCCATGGCCTCGCGCATCGTGGCGAGGTCGACGATGCACGGGACGCCCGTGAAGTCCTGCATGAGGACCCGCGCGGGCGTGTACTGGATCTCGCGATTGGGCTGCGCGTCCGGGTCCCACGCCGCGAGGGCGCGGATGTGGTCGGCGGTGATGTTCGCGCCGTCCTCGGTGCGGAGGAGGTTCTCGAGCAGCACCTTGAGGCTGTAGGGCAGGCTCTCCTGCCCCTCCACCTTGTCGAGTCGGTGGATCCGGAAAGTCCGGCCCCCGACCTGCAGCTCGTCGTGGCTGTCGAAGCTGTCCACCGTTGGAGTCCTCTCCCTCGCGGTCGGAACGTCACGCTGCTGAGCTCGCGTCCTGCGTCAGCCTGCCACCGGCCGGGCCTGTCCAATCCGGGGATCGCGCAGTCGGGGCGGCGGTGTCTTGAAATGAAGAGAATATATCTCGACGTCGAGAATGTCGAGGTCCCGCCGCGGGTACGGTCGACGCGTGCCCGCACCCGCCGTTCCCGGCCCGGTGGGCGACGAGGTGGACGGCCTGCTCGCGGACTGGCTGCGGGAGCAGCCCGACGTCGACGTCAGCCCGCTGGCCGTCCTGTCCCGGGTCACGCGGCTCGCCCGGCACCTCGATCGCCTCCGCACGGCCGTCGCGGCGGAGCACGGCATCGAGCCGTGGGAGTTCGAGGTCGTCTCGGCCCTCCGGCGGGCGGGGCCGGCCGGCGAGCTGTCCCCGGGGTCGCTGCTCCGGTCGACGCTGGTCTCCTCCGGGGCGATGACCAACCGCGTCGACCGCCTCGAGTCGGCCGGGCTGGTCGTGCGGCGGGCGAACCCCGCCGACCGCCGCGGCGTGCTGGTGGTGCTCACCCCCCGCGGCCGGCGCCTCGCCGAAGCCTGCCTGCGGGACCTGACGGCTGCCGAGGAACGCCTGCTCGCGCCGCTGTCCGACGCCGAGCGGCAGAGCCTCGCGGACCTGCTGCGCGCCCTGCTGCTCCCCCTGGAACTGGCCCCGGCCCGCTGACCCGTGCAGGAAGCGCACCGGCGGGGTTCCGGCGCTCGCCCAGAGGGCAGAGGCGCGGCGTGGCGGACGAGCAGCAGGACGAGCGGCAGGGCGCGCAGCAGGGCGCGGGAGGCCGGCTGGCCGGGGGCATCGAGTCGACGACCGGCCCGGCCGGCGCCGGTGCGGGCGTCGAGAGCGTCGACATCGACGCGACGGATGTCGCCGTCGGGAGCGGCCCTCGGCAGGAGAGCGGCAGCGCGACCGACGCGGGCGACTACGAGGGTGGCGCTGAGGAGCTCGGCGGGACGGGTGGGGCCAACGCGGGCGGCGCTGGCTGAGGCACACCGGCCGCGGGCCCGGGGGCACGATCCGGGCCGTCCCGGGACCGGCACGCTGACGGCTGGTGCTTCCCGTCGGCCTGCCGCCCCGCCCGGCCCTCGTGGGCGACGCTCGGGCTCCTGGTCGTGACATTGTCGGTGCTCGCCCGGTCCGGCTGCTGCGGGACGCCCCGACGGCTCTGTTCTGCTCGGACCTGACGGAGTCGGCCGGGGCGGTGGCGCGGGCCGTGCAGCAGGTCGTGCTCGCCGCCGTCGTCCTGCGGCGGCCCGGACCGGACGCCGGAAGCACGGCGTACGACGTCCCGAGTCACGCTGCCCGCGGGCGCCGGCGCGAGGTCGCACCCGCCGGACCGCCCGTCGTCCTGCCCGAACCCGCCGGCCGCGGGTCCGGGGAGTCCACCGGCCCCGGTCCGAGGCGGCGGAAGGGGTGGATACGCCCTGCTGCCTTCCCGTCTCGCCCAGAGCCCCCACGCCTCGGGCGCGGGCCCGGCGCGGTCCCCGCGCTGGCCGAGCACGAGCGCAGGTGGCTGTGCCCGCTCGCCGACGGGACGACGGTCGCGGCGCTCGCCCGCCAGGTGGGCTACGTCGAGCGCGAGATGCACCGCCTCCTCGCCGCCTTCTACCGGCGGCTCGGCGCGTCCACCCGCACGGAGGCGCTCCTGGGGCAGCCCAGCGTCCCGACCTGCTGTCGGAGCCCACTGCCTGACCGTGGTTGGTGTGGAGCGGCCCGGGGTGGGCGAGGACGCCCCCATGGACCTGGGACTCGCAGACCGCGTCGTGATCGTCACCGGTGGCAGCGCCGGGCTCGGCCTCGCCGTGGCCCGGGAACTGGTGGCGGAGGGCGCCCGCGTGGTCCTGTCCGCCCGCTCCCGGGACCGGCTCGAGGCCGCGGTGGCGTCGCTCGGCCGGGAGCGGGCCGAGGGGCTGGCCGCCGACCTGGCGGACCCCGAGACCCCGGGCCGCCTGCTGGCCGCCGCGCGGACCCGCTTCGGCCGCCTCGACGGGGCGCTGGTCAGCACGGGCGGCCCGGCGCCGTCGACCCCGACCGCGACGAGTGACGAGGCGTGGCAGTCTGCCTTCGCGTCCGCCTTCCTGGGGCCCGTACGGCTGGCCCGCGAGACCGTCGCCGCGCTCG
>JALYNB010000169.1 GCA_030773395.1 Actinomycetota bacterium | reverse complement strand
TGACTGCCTAGCCGAGGGCGGCGCGGAGCCGCTCCGCAGCGTCGTCCAGCGCCGCGGCGTCGACGCCCGGGTCGGCGCGGGCGAAGTCGAGGTCGGCCATCGTGTCCATGCCGACGACGTGCAGGTGCGTGTGGGGCACCTCGAGCCCGGCGATGACCAGCCCGACCCGGGCCGGCCGGAAGGCCGCCTTCAGCCCGCGGCCAACGCGCTGCGCGACGACGAACAGGTGCGCGGCGAGGCCGGGGTCGAGGTCGGTCCACTGGTCGACCTCCTCCCGGGGCACGACCAGCGTGTGCCCAGCGGTGATCGGCGCGATCGTGAGGAAGGCGGCGCACCGCTCGTCGGTGTGGACGAACCGCCCCGGCAGCTCGCCGGCCAGGATCCTGCTGAAGACGCTCGGCACGGTCGGACGCTACCGCCCGGCCTGACCGACCGACCGAGGAGTCCGGGTCAGTCGGCCCCGACGCTGGGGTCGGGGGCCTCCTCGGGCATGACGCTTCCCATCCCCGCCAGGCCGCCGGCGCCCCCGCCGGAGCCGCTCACCGCGCCGACCGCTCCGGCGGCCGCCGCACCGTCCAGCGCGCCGACGGCGCTGGGAGTCGCTCCCTCGGACAGGCTCTCCTCGAGGGTGGCCTCGTGGCCGCCCTCAGTCGCGCCGCCGGCATCGGAGTCGAGGTCGGGCACGGTGTCCTCCTGGGGTCCGCAGGGCTCGAGCCCGGACGTCGTGCCCGCCGAGCGCCTCGCGCACGCCCCGCTCAGTCGGTACCCGACGCCCCGCACGGTCACCAGGTCCACGCCGGTTCGGGCCAGCCGTGCGCGCAGCCTCGCGACGTGCACCGCGATGGTGTTGCCCCCGGCCCCGCCCCCGGCCCCGGCGTCCGGCCGTCCCCACACCTCGGCGCTGATCTGCTCGCGGGTGACGACGCGGTCGGCGTGGCGCATGAGCAGCCGCAGCAGCTCGAACTCCCGGGGCGGGAGGGTCATCTGCACCCCGGCGACCGTGAGGCAGTAGCCCATCGGGTGCAGGTGCAGGTCCCCGACGGTGAGCACCCCGTGCTCCCCGCGCGCCCGGGCACGCGACCAGCCCCGGGTCGCGAGCAGCGCGGTGACCTCCTCGTCGACGTACGGGCGCCGGACGAGGTGGTCCGCGCCGGCCGCGACCGCGTCACCGGCGAGGCCCGTCTCGCCGGCCCCGATGCCGACGACGATCGGAACGTGGCTGTGCCGCCGCAGCGTCGCGATGACGTCGGTCGTGGGCAGCCCGGGCAGCGTGGCGCTCAGCAGCACCACGTCGGGGTCGGTCCGGCCCACCTCGTAGAGGGCGTGGGCACCGTCGGTGCAGTGCACGACGTCCAGGAGCGGGCCGCCGCCGAGCACCGTCGACGGCGGCACCGGGGACGGGTCCGCCAGCACCACGGTGACGGCCAGGTCGTAAGCGGGCCGCGTGAGCGGGCCCGCGTCGGGGCGGGACGGCATCGACGCACCTCCGCCGCGTGCCGGACGCGGCTGCTCAGCCGAAGCGGCCCGTGATGTAGTCCTCGGTCCGCTTGTCCCCGGGGTTGGAGAAGATCTTGGCGGTCAGGTCGAACTCGACGAGCTGGCCCGTCCGGTCACCCGTTCCCTCGGTGACGGCGGCCGTGAAGAACGCGGTCCGGTCGGCGACGCGCGCGGCCTGCTGCATGTTGTGGGTGACGATCACGATCGTGTAGTCCTCGCGCAGCTCCGTCATGAGGTCCTCGATCCGCGCGGTGGCGATCGGGTCGAGGGACGCGCAGGGCTCGTCCATGAGGATGACATCGGGGCGTACGGCGATCGTGCGGGCGATGCAGAGGCGCTGCTGCTGGCCGCCCGAGAGACCGAAGGCCGACTGCTTGAGCTTGTCCTTGACCTCGTCCCACAGGGCGGCCTGGCGCAGCGCCTGCTCGACGACGTCGTCCATCTTCTTGACCTTCATGCCGGTCACGCGGGGGCCGTACGCCACGTTGTCGTAGATCGACTTCGGAAAGGGGTTCGGCTTCTGGAACACCATCCCGACGCGGCGCCGGACCTCGATCGGGTCGACGTCGGAGCCGTAGACGTCCTGCCCGTGGTAGGCGATCCGCCCCGTGACCCGGGCTCCCGGGATCAGGTCGTTCATGCGGTTGAGGCTGCGCAGCACCGTCGACTTGCCGCAGCCGGACGGCCCGATCATGGCCGTGATCTCGTGCTGCCCGAAGCCCAGCGAGACGTCGGTGACGGCGCGGAAGCCGCCGTAGTAGATGTTGACGTCCTCGCACTCCATCACCGGGTCGGGCTGGGCGGCGAGCGTGGCCGGCCGGTCCGCCGGTCCGTCGGAGATCACGGAGGTGCGGGGACTGGTCTGCTCGTCGTACGAGGTCCGCGTGCTCGTCATGGTCCGTCCGGTCTCGGGGGCAGGGGCGGTCGAGTAGACCTTCACGGTCGTCACCAGCGCTTCTGGTAGCGGTTGCGGATGATGATCGCGACAGCGTTCATCACGAGGAGCATGGCGAGCAGGACGATGATCGCTGCAGACGCCACCTGCTGGAACGCCACCTGCGGGCGGGCGGTCCAGTCGAAGATCTGGATCGGCATCGTGGTGAACCCGGACAGCAGGCCGTCGGGGTCGTAGTTCACGAAGACGAGGCCGCCGAGCAGCAGCAGCGGGGCCGCCTCGCCGAGAGCACGCGACAGCGCGAGGATCGTCCCCGTCGCGACGCCCGGGACCGCGGCGGGCAGCGTGTTGCGCCAGACCGTCTGCAGCTGCGTCGCCCCCAGCGCGAGGGAGCCCTGACGGATCTCCGCGGGGACGGCGCGCAGGGCCTCGCGGGCCGTGATGATCACCACGGGCAGGATGAGCAGGGCGAGCGCGATGCCGCCCGAGACGACGACGCCGCGACGCAGGCCGGTGGCCAGGGCGAGGCCGGCGGTGAGCATCCCGTAGACGATCGCCGGCACGGCGGCGAGGTTCTGCAGGTTGACCTCGACCAGGTGGTTGTACCAACGGCGTGGGTCCGCGAACTCCTCGAGGTAGACCGCCGCGGCCACGCCCAGGGGGATCGCGAGCAGGGCCGTCGTCGCGATGACCCAGAGCGAGCCGAGGATTGCGGCGCGGGCGCCGGCCCGCTCGGGCGAGACCTGCGAGGAGTAGCGCGTGAACAGGTTCGCGTCGAGGCGCGGCATGCCGTCGATGACCGAGGTGACCAACAGGGTCACCAGGCAGAGCACGGCGAACGCCAACGCGAACCACAGCGCGACGAGGAAGGCGATGGAGGGGGCGCTGCGGTCGCCGTACTTCTCGGCGCGCAGCGGCCGGCTCGCGACCGCTCCGATGCTGGCCATCAGTAGCTCTCCCGGAACCGGCGGACCAGCCGGATGCTGACGATGTTGATGCACAGGGTGATGAGGAAGAGGAGCAGCCCGACCGCGTAGAGCGTGTTGTAGCTGAGCGTTCCGGGCGTGCTCTCGCCCGTCGCGGTCTGTGCGATGAAGCCGGTCATCGTCTGCCCGAGCTGCGTGGGGCCGGTGACGACCCGGGCCTGAGTGCCGGCGGCCAGGGCGACGATCATTGTCTCCCCGACCGCGCGGGAGAGCGCGAGCACCACGGACGCGGCGATCCCGGAGATCGCGGCCGGGAAGACGACCCGCAGCGTCGTGCGCATCTTGTTGGCGCCGAGCGCGAGCGACCCCTGCCGCAGCGCGCTGGGCACGGCTGACAGCGCGTCCTCCGACAGCGACGCCACCGTCGGGATGATCATGATGCCGAGCACGAGGCCGGCGGCGAGCACGCTGAACGTGCCCACCTCGAGACCGAGCAGCCCGTTGAGGATCTGCGGCGCCACGAACGTCAGGGCGAAGTAGCCGTAGACGACGGAGGGGATGCCCGCGAGCACCTCGAGGACGGGCTTGAGCAGCTGCCGGACCCGGGGGGCGGCGTACTCGGAGAGGTACACCGCCGCCCCGAGCCCGAACGGCACGGCGATCAGCAGCGCGATGAACGTCGTCCACGCCGTGCCGGTGATCAGGGGGAGCACGCCGTAGGACTCCCGCCCGGCGAAGCGCGGGGCCCAGCGCGTCCCGAACAGGAACTCGGTGACGCTGACCTCGCGGAAGAACGCCAGCGCCGGCAGCAGGAGCGCCACGATGATCCCGACCGTGACGAGCACGGACAGGAGCGCCGCGCCGCCGAGGAGACCGGTGACCACGCGCTCCCCGTGCCGGGGCGACTGCTTGCGCAGGCGGTTCGACACGGGGGCGGGAATGGCGGTGCTCACGGGAGGCGCTCCGGGTGGGAGGGGATCACGGGGTCGTTCGTTGCCCTGGTGCGGGGGTGCGTCAGGCCAGCTCGGCCGCGGCGGTCTCCAGCTCGGCGCGCTGCTCGTCGCTCAGCGGGATGAACTGGGCGGCCTCGGCGATCTCCGTGTCGCTCTGCACGTAGAAGTCGACGAAGGCCGCGACCTGCGGCTTCTCCGCCGCCGCCTTCTTCGACACGTAGACGAACAGCGGCCGGGCCAGCGGCGTGTAGCTGCCGTCCTGCGCGGTCTCGGCGCTGGGGGCCACGCACCCGTTGCCGCTGTCGACCTCCACGGCCTTGAGCGCCTGCGCGTTCTCCTCGAAGTAGGTGTAGCCGAGGTAGCCGAGCGCGTTGGCGGAGCCGCTGACGCCCTGGACGATCACGTTGTCGTCCTCGGAGGCGTTGTAGTCGGTGCGGCTCGCGCCCTCCTCGCCGTTGATCTCGCCCGTGAAGTAGTCGAACGTGCCCGAGTCGGTGCCGGGGCCGTAGAGCTCGATCGGCTCCGCCGGGAAGGCGGGGTTGACCTGGTTCCAGGTCGTCACGGTGCCCTCGGCCTCCGGGCCCCAGACCTTCTTCAGCTCGTCTGTCGTCAGGCAGGTGAGGAACTCGTTGTCGGCGGCCGTGACGACGGTCAGCGCGTCCGTCGCGACCTGCAGCTCGACGAACTCGATGCCCGCGGCGTCGCAGGCGGCCTTCTCCTCCTCCTTGATCGGGCGGGAGGCGTTGGCGATGTCCGTGGCGCCCTGGCAGAAGACCTCGAAGCCGCCACCGGTGCCGGACGTGCCGACCGAGACGTTGACACCGGACTGCTCCTCCGCGAACAGCTCGCCCGCGGCGGCGGTCAGCGGCTGCACGGTCGAGGAACCGTCGACGAGGACCTCACCGGACACGCCACCGCCGGCGTTCCCGCTGCCCGGAGCGGCTTGCTCGTTGCCACCGCCGCAGGCAGCGAGGCCCAGCGTCAGCACGGTCGCGGTCGCGGTCAGGGTGCGGCGCCGGGTGCGTCGGTTCACTACGTTGACTCGCCTCTGTGAGGGGGGCCGCGGACGACCCCTCGGACCTTGACGCGTCGAACGCTAGAAGCCGACCGTGAATGAGCACCCGACCCTCCGTGAACGCGCGGTGAACGGGCCCTGTCGGCAGCATCGAGGTCGGACGTGCTGCCGCCGCGTCGCGCTCGCCCTGTCGGCTAGGTCACTCCCGGCGGGTCGAGGACGGCCGTGTCTGCGCTCGCGGGCACCTCGTAGAGCGCGTCAGTGGTCGCCGGGGTGAACCCCAGCCCCCGGTAGAGGCGCATCGCGGCCGCGTTGTCGTCGTCGACGTACAGCAGCACCGTCCCGAGCCCGGCGGCCGCTAGGTGCGCGAGGCCGGCGAGGACCAGCACGCGGCCGAGGCCGAGGCCCTGCGCGGCCGGGTCCACGCCGACGACGTACACCTCACCCATCGCGGCGGGCCCGCTGCCGTGCGTCTTCGTCCAGTGGAAGCCCAGCAGGCTCCCGTCCGACTCGCGCTCGGCCACAAGGAACCCGGAGGGGTCGAACCACGGCTCGGCCTGGCGGGCCAGCAGGTCGCCGAGCGTCCACCGCCCCTGCTCCGGGTGGGCGGCGAACGCGCGGGCGTTCACGGCCAGCCACGCCTCGTCGTCCGCACCGGGGCGGAAGGCACGCAGTCGCACCCCCGCCGGGGGCGGGGGCGGCTCCGGCAGCGGCGCGGCAGCGGTCAGCGGACGGTGCATCTGGTGCAGCAGCCGGACGGGCCGGGCGCCCGCGCGCGCGGCCAGGGCGCGGGCGGGGGGGA